>JAABSQ010000438.1 GCA_011390315.1 Desulfobacteraceae bacterium | reverse complement strand
CTGCGGCTTTTTGCCGGATCTTCTTCTTTCCTGCAGTTGCCCAGTGATCATATCCGCCCCGATAGGCCAAATTCGGAATAAAAATCTCGCTCCGGAACCGTGAAAAGGTTTCGGAAAAGGCAAGGTAAGATCCGCCGATCCCCGCCCGCTTGATCTGGTCCATGCCGATGGTGTCGTCGGAAACCTCCATGGGACGGAGAATTCTGCGCACATAGCCGCAGTTTTCCTCATCTACAAGGAATTTCTCGAAGCTCATGGCATTGAAGCAGGAGAGAATACCGCAGGACTGGTCCATCATGTGGGCGCCGGCAGCCAATGCGGTAAAGAGACTGAGGCCCGATTCGAAGCCGGCCTGCATGTCGGGAAAATGGGCGTCGGTGACCGAGCCGCCGGCCTTGCAGGGCAATCCGTAAAATTTGGCCATCTGGCTGATGGCATGGATGAGAACAATCGCTTCGGGTCCGCCCGCAGCCGCGGCGCCGGTCTTCATGTCGGTGGCGCATGAATTGCCGCCGAAAACGCACGGGGTGCCCGGATGGATGATCTGTGCAAGCACGATACCGGCCAGGGCTTCGGCGGTGAGCACCACCAGCGTACCGGGCAGGCTCACAGGTCCGGTGGTGCCTGCCATGCACAAATTGGGGAACTGGAGGGGTTGACCCAGCCGAGCGTACTCGATCAACGCCCCGGTCATTTCTTCGGTATAGATGAAGGGCGACACAGGGTTGATTTTGGATATGGTGACGGGCCGATCCTGAATCTCATCCCGTCCGCCCCAGAGAATGCTCAACATCTCGATATTGTCTTTCGCCTTGCGCCGGTCCTGGGGACTGGCCATGCAGGCCTTGTCTGTATACAGGAGGTTGGCCAGCATCATGTCCAGGTGGGAATGATATGGCGGAATGTCGGACGGCATCACCGCCAGAAAATCCATCATGTCCAGATAGGGGGAGGTATGGACCAGCTTGCAGAAATCGATGTAATCGGCCATCAAAGCCTCACGCTGGTCGCCGTTGCCGTCGATGATAAAGGGAGATCCCCATCCGGGAAGAAGGGCGAAATCCTTTCCTCCGATGGCCGCGTCCTTTTCAGGATTTCGTGCATGGACCACAAACCGGGAGGGGGCGGTGGCGAGGGCGTTCACCACCTGTTTCTCCTGAAAGAAGACCGTCGCGCCCTCCGTTTTGAACTCATGGTTTTTGAAAATCTCCACGGCTTCCGGCTCCCTGAAAGCGACCCCCACATCCCGCAGAACTTCCAAAACCGCGTCGTGAATCTTATTAATTTCAGCTTCGCTGAATCCTGTCATGCGGTGAAACAAGGCGTCCTCCTTATGCCGGCGGTAAAATGTGAACCTGATTCCTTCCCTGCCCGTAAGCCAAGACGGGTTTGAATTTGTTTGTCAGATTGACTTTTCTTGGTGGAAAAAAGCTGTTTTGTCAAAGATTACTTTGGTAAACTTCAGCCCCGGCCCTGATTTTTTTAATGACTTGCAGGGTTTCCCGCATGGGGCATGCAGGCGTCGATCCGGTTCCGGGTAACATATTGCCGAAATATTTTCGGATCGGTCAGCGTCAGGTCCGATAGCACCAGGGTATCCAGAAAATGGCTGAAGCGGCAGTCTGTTGTGAAGGTCAGAGAGGGAAAAATTCCTCCAAATGGAAGAGGAAATCCTTCAATTTTTGTTGATACCAGACAAAATTTCTTGTGGAGAGTTTCTGTAAGTTACAGCTTTCGTAGCATTTTTTGCTGGAAAACCGGGATGTTTTTCGGATCCTCGGGAGGATTGTTCTGCCAGGGGGCCGTTTTCATAAAAAGGCGGTGTGCGACAAACCCATTCAGGCACAGAGATTGCAATATCCTGAAAATGAAAACCGGAAATGGTTCCGGTTTTAGATTTTGTTTGTAAAGGGCAAACCGGCCGCAAGGCAGGGACGCAAAGCCTCCGGTCCGATTTTTTTCGGATAGCGGGGTTGCCGAACAAAGAATGAACCGTTCACACCCGAGCATTCCGTCATTCTTTTTCCCTCCGAATCGGCCTTCTTGCCTGTTTCATTCACTTTTCAAACAGCCAGGAGGCGCCAGTGAAGATTTTTTTAATCCCGTTTTTAACCGCTGTATTCATGATTTCAGGGGCAACCGCCCATGCATTGCCCACCCGGGCGATCGATCTGGGAGATCAAACTGTTGAGCAGGTGCAAACCGGCTACAGCGGGGATGTCGCCCTGGAGAATCTGGAGTACTGGTTTGCGCAACACGGGGTCACCAATCCGGACGGGTCGGCCATTCATCCCGAAGAGGATCAGCTTCAGTACGAACTCTTCTACACCGATGTGGCCCGGGAGTATCAGGTCCGATTCCTGGGTATCGGCTATGCCGGATACCATTCGCCCTTCGGCGTTTTCACCTATGGCGGGGATCCCTTTGATAGCTTCAGCAGCACATTGCTTCGTTTTGAAGATCCCCTGTTCGTCCAAAACGAAACTTCGCCGGATACGGACTATGAATTCAGCATAGATGCGGATACCTATTTCGGTTTTTATCTGAATTCAAACAACAAAGGAAAATACCTGACCACCATGATCGCTCCCAATCCCGACGGGCTGGATCATGCCCTTTTTTACGAGACCAATATGGGTTATACCATCGCTTTTGAAGACATCATCGGCGGCGGAGACAAAGATTTCGAGGATTTGGTCGTCAACTTCAACCCAAACCCGGTACCGGAACCCGGAACCATTTTGCTGCTGGGCATCGGACTGGTCGGACTGGTCGGATTCAGAAGAAAATCGAGGGTGATGAAATAGTCGTGGCGGCCCGTCCCAGTCGATGCCGTCATCCGGCGCCGGTCGGATGAGCGCCGGGAATCGGCTTGGACGGGCCTGTTCAGCCCGTTTCGCCGATGGGGTTCGCTCCATACCGGGTGGCGAGTGTTTCGGTCCGGTCGGTGCAGCGGTTCAATACCACGATGTGCTCGAGGGATCGGGATACCCGCTTGACCGCAGCGGCAACGGAGGGCAGGCAGCCCTCAATATAATTCTCTTCATTCTGCGCCGGCGTAATCACCGACTTCCTGTCGGATTCAGACTTCATGCGTATCCAATTGGATTGAAAAAAAATAGGATAGGGCATCCGATGCCCCGCCTCCGCCCTTCTTAAAATGGAATCCCCCCTTCTAATCATTTTTTAACATGCCGGGGTTACGTTTTCAAACAACCCATTCGGAAGAAAAGACAATCTGCTCAAAAACCGGAAAAGGAGGTTGGAGCGCTCCATCTGATTTGAAGCGGTGCAAACCGCCTCGGCCGAAATGGGGCGGCTATGCCGATGTCGCCGACGCTGAAGAATCGGCGACTTGATCTTTTCTTCTCCCCCCTGATATGGTTGGGCCGGTTTGAAAAATCGGATCGGCTTCGGGTGTTTCCGTTTTCATTCACGCTGAAGAAAGGGGCGGCAATGATGAAGAAAATCAACTTATTGGTGAACTGGTTCATTCCTGCGCATGTGAAAGCGGATGCCGACGAATACCGGCGCGCCACCCAGATCATTTATTTCATCATGGTCTCGCCGGTGCTGTATGTGCCGAACGTCCTCAAATGGATTCAGATGGGCAGCCCGGAATTGGCCGCCGGCATTTTTACGGGCATGATGGTATCCCTTTCCGGACCGTTGATCATGCGATGGACCGGGTCGTATCGGTTGATGGCCCACCTGATTTTTCTGGCCATGGGGTTTCATTTTACCTTTTTGGCCTACATGACCGGGGGTATTTTCTCGGGAGCCCTGACCTGGTGCGTCGCTTTTCCCGCATTCGCCACGACTTTCCTGGGTATTCGGGGGCTGCTTTTCTGGGCCGGATATATGCTGGTCATGTTCGGGGCCCTGCTGAAGCTGCATCTGACCGGGTTCGTTTTTCCGGACCTGGCCCTGACGACGCAACAGATTTTAGAAACCCAGGCGGCCAATGCGTTCGGACCGCTCATCGCATTGGCCATCAGCCTGTTTTTTGCAGAAAAGGGGATCGCCCGGGCGATCAAAGGTCAGGAAAACGCCCTTATCGAGCAGGACAGGGTGCTCCGGGATTTGGACGCCTCCAAATCCGAACTGGAACGTCTCAGCGACTCCCTTGAAGAAAGCATTGACACCATTCGACAGGACACCGACCATTTGGCCCACGTGGTGCTCAAGGATATCCGCGCCTCGATTCACGACAACGCCGAACAGGCCGGTCACGGCTACCGCCTCATTGAAAATTCTCACCAGATGTTCACGCAGGCGGATCACTCCATGAGCCGATTGACCGAATCGATGAATTTCATGCTGGAATCGGGAGAAAAAACATCCAAGGTGATGAAGACGATCGACGAAATCGCCTTCCAGACCAACCTTCTGGCCCTCAACGCGGCCATCGAGGCGGCCCGGGCCGGTCAGGCCGGAAACGGGTTTTCGGTGGTCGCCGACGAGGTCAGACAGCTCGCCCTGCGATCGGCCCATGCCGCTAAAGATTCAGGGGAGCTCATCCAAGCCAATGTCGTAAGGATTCGGGAAATTTCAATTCTGGTCGGGGAGACTCAGGCGGTGGTCTCCGAACTGGCCGAAAAAATCACCCGGGTGGTGGCGGCCATTAAAATCATTTCAGAAACCTCCGCGAACCAGGCCTCGGCCATCGAGGATGTCAGCCGGGCGGTGCAGGCCATCGATTCACGGATCAAACAGAGCGTCGCCTATGATAAAAAGCTGAGTTCAACCTGGTCTTGAAATCGACGACAGAGTGGTCTGCCGAGAGGGGATATTTTTCAGCGGAACAAACGGAATCCCGGGGCCGGATCGGCGGAAGTGTCCGTTGCGGCCTTCTTTGCCGGTGATTACTTCTTCCAGCCGCGAGACCATGGCCTTCATGGTTTCGGCCTGGGCATACAGCTCTTCGGAGGCGGAGGCGGTTTCCTCGGCAATGGCCGCATTTTGCTGTACCACCGTGTCCATGCGGGCGGCCGCGTCCTGAATCAGTTGGATATCCGAGGCCTGTTTTTGGGAGGCGCCGTGGATCTCCGACACCTGGTGTCCGATTTTTCGGGTTTGGGCAGAGGCTTTTCGAAAGGCCTCAAATGTGACCGCAACCGTTTCATTGCCCTGTTTCATTTTGGTCACGGTGGATTCGATCCGGTCGGCGGTGTTTCGGGCCGCTTCCGTGGCCCGCAGGGCCAGGTTTCGCACCTCCTCGGCCACCACCGAAAAACCGGCCCCGGCGGCGCCGGCCCGGGCCGCCTCCACCGCAGCATTGAGGGACAGCAGATTGGTCTGAAAGGCGATCTCGTCGATGGATTTGACGATGGCGAAGATTTCCTCACCGGTTTGAATCATTTCTTCCATGGAAGCCACCAGCCGCTGCATGGATGCATCCGCCTGCTGAAACACCTCCTCGGCGTCTCGAGAGAGTCGATTCGCCTGCCGGGCATGGTCGGCGTTGTCCCGGGTCATGTTCGCCATCTGCTCCAGAGAGACGACCGTCTCCTCCAGAGACGCCGCCTGTCGGGAAGACCCGGCGGAGAGAGACTGATTGGAGGCGGAAATTTCGGTCGCCGCCGAGGTGACCTGCTCGGCGCCCCGGCCCAGTTCGGTCATCATGGTCCTCAGGGGCCGAACGATGCTTCTCGAAAAAATGAAAAACGCCGAAAGGATTCCTGCTGAGACGACGGTCAGGAAGAGGATGAAGCCTTGTCGCTGCCGGTGGAGGCGAGCGGACAGGGCCTCTTCAATCCGAACCACGCGGTCTTTGGATCGGGCCACATTTTCGGCCGCCGATTCCCGCATCTCCTGCAACGTTTGAGCGAGCGCCCGGGCCTGGCGATCGACGGCTTCATCCATTTCCGCGAACAGGCCTTCGATCCGCCGGGTCTCCGCACCGCTGGTCTCAATCAACTGCTTGAGTCGGGTGTTCACCGTCTCAAACAGGTCTTCGTAGGCGCTGTTGAGGGCCCGAACCGTTTCGTTTTCCGCTCCGGTGGCCAAGTATTGGGACAACTGAAGCAGATCGTACCGTATCACCTTTTCAGAGGCCGCCATCTGCTCGATGTATTCTTCTCGAATGGTGCCCGCCCCCTGTTCGGATACGGCCCGAAGCACCGAAACCATCAGTTGTGCGTGATACATCTGAATTCGGGAGAGTCGATCCATGTAGGAGCGAATTTCCCCGGCCTGTTCCCCTGCGAATTCGATTCGCTGAAGGATGCCCTCGATCTTGTCCAGCAGGTCCTCTGCAAAGGCATCGAATTGGATTCGTATCCGGTTTTTCTCCGACGCATTCTGAAAAACACCCGGATCAGCCAGGTCGGCTCCTTTTTCAAGGAAAAGGTCGAAATAGGTCTGAACCGTGCCCAGAACATGCTCCAGAAAGGGGGCCTGGGCCGCAAGCTTCTGAATATTTTCTTCGAAATCGGCGGTATGTTTTACCGTTCTCCTGTGCTCATAATCGCTGAAATCCGAAGCCGGGGTAAGCGACCGCACCGTAAAATCCTTTTGCAAATGGACCACGTTCAGTTTGGCGGATGTGGCCAGACGGGCCCCGTGGCTCTCCCGTCGCGCCTGCGTCATCTTTGCTTTTAAGACCCGGTCCAGAGACTGAAGGTGGGCGGTAATATCCGATTCCTGAGCGGCGATGTGGTCTTCGAGTTCCGCAAAACGGGCGGCGATCTGCCGGGCCTTTTGTCCGTGGGATGTGATCAGCGCGGGCAAATCCGCCTGAACGACAGCTGTAAAACGGGGAATCGCATCGGTCAGAGACTCATATCGGCGCAGGTCGGATTCATCGGTGGCAAAACCCTGAAGCGTGGTCGTTTCCGCTTCAAGAAAATCCGCATGGTGGACCATGGCCTGGTGAGCCGCCTCCGGGATCTCTCCGGCATCCTTGTCGATGATGGCGTTCTTGGCCAGAAGCGTGAGCCGGCTCAGATGATTCTCATACCGATTGATCCGGATGAGCTGATTCACCCGATCGGAGAGGGTCTGCTGATAAAGATCGGCCTCTTCCTGAGCTTTTGCCACGAGGCTGAACTGATGATGAGACAAATAGGAGACGGCGGCCAGCGCTCCAAAGATCAAAATCCCCATCCATATCATTTTTTGGGTGATTGACAGTTTCATGCGATCCCCTTTCAGTCATACGGGCCTGCTTGTGGATCCCTGATGATCAAGATTCGGCAGAATAGTCCGGAAATGTTCAGCCCGTATTAAAACTGGCTGAAAAATCTGCGGCCTGCCGGCGATCCTAATCCGTTTCTAACAATTTAGGTGTAGATAAAAAAGATTCTCGACCTTTGTCCGGGTTCAACTTCTGTCCATACTTCGGAATGCCGGATTGATCAAGGGCCGAAAAGATGGATTGCGGATCAGCGGTCGGGTTGCGGAAGCCGTTTACCCCATTCGAAAACAGAATGAAGGAGAAAGAGATGGACCGAAAAACAAAAATCCTGATAATTTGCCAGCACAACAGCGGCCGCAGCCAGATGGCCGAGGCATACCTGAAACAGTTCGCGGGGGATCGGCTGACGATCGAGAGCGCCGGGCTGGAGCCTTCCGAAAGGGTGAACCCGCTGGTGGTCGAGGTGATGAAAGAGGAGGGGATCGATCTGTCCGAGAAAACCCCTCAAAGCGTCTTCCAACTCTTTAAGAAGGGAAAACTCTATAACCATATCCTTACCGTCTGCCATGAATCCGAGGCCCAATGCCCGATTTTTCCGGGGATCACCACCCGATGGTACATGCCGTTTCAAGACCCGGCCAAGGCGGCGGGCGCCCATGAAGAAAAGCTCGCCCAAGTCCGGGAGATTCGGGACGCCATAAAGGAATGGCTCCTCAATCCGCAGGAGGGGACGTTTTCTTATAAAGACCTGATCGCGCGCTGAAATCCGGTATTCACCGGAAGCGGCCCCGATTTTAATTTCAAAGAAATACCCGAAGGAATTCCAATGGACCCGTTTTCCGTATTTCCGGACACACCCATTTCCGATACCGGCGACATATCGGGCCGATTTATGGGCCTCGATATCCGCACCTTTCATGAGGCCTGCCGGTATGTGCATGAACTTCCCTACGGATACAATTCCGACCGGGACGACCTCATGATCCTGTTCAAGGAGGGGATGGGCTCCTGCACCACCAAGCATGCGGTCATCGCCACCCTGGCTCAGGAACTGGAGATGGAGGTTCGCAAACAGATCGGCATCTATGCCATGACCGAAGCGATCGTCACCGGCACCGATGCGATTCTGGAAAAATATGCGCTTCCCTACCTGCCGATGGTCCACTGTTTTCTGACCGACGGCGTCCACCGGGTCGATCTCACCGAGGGAAACCACAACGGCAAAAACCGCCCGGTCGATACATTCCTGTATGTCGAAACCGTGACTCCGAATATTTCGGCCAAGGTGGAATACATCAAGTACCGAAACGCCCTGCGGGACCGCATTGTAACCCGGGATGAACTCCGGGGCGTCGACATCAAACAGATCCTTCATGCCCGGGAAGAGGGGATCGCGCTGTTGAGGTCTCACGTCAAAAAATAACCCGGTTTGTTTCGATTCTAATCTTCTCCTAAAATAGCATCGCTACCAGGGGAAGCGGCCGACGCCGCCGCTTCTCCTGTTCAACACCATCCGTTCGGCTCTTCCCTCCGACTCGATTTTCGTTTTCCGCTCCTCGGGAACGGTACTGTTCGGCGGCACAGCGGGTTTCCCTAAAGGCAGAATAAAGCCGATCTCTTCAGATTATACTGGGTTTGCCCTATTTTCCCGAAATTTTTTCCATGTTATCAGCAGGTTGAATCCGGATTCATTGAGTTCGGGTTGCTGCGCAAGTAATTTTTTATCGATCCAGCGTTAATAATCCAGTTTGAAAAAAGGAGATCACCAATGGCGGAACATCCATTTTTGAAACACCTCAGAGAGGACCATGAAGAACAGAAAAAACTCGGCAAGCAGTTGATCGACGCCTCATCTCCGGAAGAAAGAGAAAAAATGCGGCAGAAGTTTTATGAGGAGCTGTATCCCCACATGGTGGGCGAAGAAGCATCCATGTTCAAACGGCTCAAGGGTGCCGATGATGAAGAGATTCGGGGCGACGCCCTGGAAAATCTTCAGGAGCACCATGTGGCCAAAATCGTGCTTCGAGAGTTGATGGATCTGGAGACCGACAGCGAGGTGTTCAAGGCCAAGGCCAAGGTGCTGGACGAGTTAAACCGGCATCATTTGGAAGAAGAGGAAAAGGAGGCGTTTAAACACCTTCAGAAGCTCTGTTCGGATCAGGAACTGTCCGAGCTGTTCGAGCAATATGAGCAGGCCGAGGAGAAGGCCAAAGAAGAATAGACGCATGCGGGTGAAGGATCGAGGAGACGGTCCAGGTCCCGGGCCAATTTCAGCTTGAAATCATCGGGGTGAACGGCAATGCGGAGCGGGCGGTTCAATGCCTTTGCTGTTCCGATTTGGAGTCTGTTGACGAATCGCAGCACCTGTTTCCGCAGGATGGTGTCTGCTTCGAATCCGACCAGGGGCAGGGGATGAAATCGATTTTGGACCGTGTCCTGAATGCCGGTCAGGGTTTCCACATATCGAAAGGGGACCCGCCGGTGCAGCCGCCGCCCGGGAATCCCCAATGCCCAGGCAGGGGGCACGTAGAGGGTCGGCGGGGTGAGCCCGTGGTCCGGAAACCATCGGTGGCAGCGCGCCATGAGATCGAGGATCCCCGGTTCATCCAGGGCGAGGTGTTCGGCCACCTTCCGGGAGAAGCATCGGCTGTGGAGCCGGTGAAAAGGGGTGCGGGGGGTGCAGCAGTGAGACCAGCCGTGGCCGGCCAGTTCGATACCCGCCTTCTGTCGGCGGGCCAGGTATAAAAGGTCTTCCTTTTTCCAGTCGGCCCCCGGCACCACCAGGAGGGTGACGGGACCCGCCCCGATCCTGCTCAAACGGCTGAGAATACCGCCCATCCGGGGCAGGGTTTCCGGCAGGACGTCATGGATGGAGATCAGGCGGCGAATGTGCATCCCGAAAGATCTCCGCTGAGGGCGGTCTGAGTACGCCGGGTCGGATTCGGGCTTTCCTCCGCCGAATGGCGAAACTCCACCGTCTGAATCAGGGTCGCCCAGTGATCCACCGTGGCCCGGGAAAACCGTCGGGAGGCCAGGCAGGCCCGCCGGGCCGATCGCATCCGCGCTTCCTTCCCCAGAGCGGCGATTCGGTGAATCGCTTCGGCCAGAGACTCCTCGGCTTCCTGCACAAAAACGGACCCGGACAGCAGGGGCCAGTCCAGAAGACCGCATGCCGGCGAAACCAGCACATTGATTCGGCGAGCCATGGCCTCCAGGGCGATGGTGCCGAACCCTTCCACTTTCGAGGGCAGCACCAGCAGATCGCTCTCATCCATGATCTTCATCAGTTTTTCACGATTGCACCATCCGGCGTATTCGAGGTTGGCCAGGGACTCGGCCCGGCGCTGCACATGCGGCTTCATAGGGCCGTCGCCGGCCACCACGAACCGAAGGTGGTTCAGCCGAGCGGCGGCATCGGTGAAGTGCGCGATGTTTTTCTCCGGCGCCAGGCGGCCGGCAAAGACCACGGTGGACAGGTTTTCGGCAGCCGGTTTCAGGGGTGAATTCAAAAAGCACCGGTGCAGCGGGGTGCCTACCAGATCCACCCGGGCGGCCCCTTCGGACCGGGCGGTGGAAGCCATTTCCACGCTGTTGGCCACCACCGCGGCCGCCGACCGGAAAAAGAGCTTCTGCCAGTACCCGGCGCTTTTCCGCAGCCGCTTGCCGAGACCGTTTCCCAGACTCAATTCTATCAGGTCATCATAGCGGGTGTGAAAACCGGCGATAAACGGAATCCGGCGCTGCCGTGCGATCAGCAGCCCCGCCAGCCCGAAGGGTCCCGGAATCGGCGCCACAATCGCCCGGGGCCGGGTCTGTTTGATCAACCGGAGCAACGGCCCCGGCCTGGGCAGGTAAATTTTCTGGGTAGGGTCCCCGGGCAGGGGAAAGGCCCGCCCCTGAAACGGGTTATCACCCGACTGGGTCGGGCAGATCAATCTGACGCCGGGCAGGCGGGTGCGAAGATGGTCCACCAGGTCGCAGTAATAGGCGCCGACGCCGTTTCGATGGGCGATGGCGTCGGAGAGAATCAGCACGCGGGTCCCGGGGGGATGATTCATGGTTCGACTCCGGTGGCGATCCTCCGGCCGGCTCTTGCCG
>JAABSQ010000437.1 GCA_011390315.1 Desulfobacteraceae bacterium | reverse complement strand
GGGGTTCGCCGGTGTGACGGAAACCCGAACCGATCAAAGACATACCGGAATTCTTCATAGACGGCGTCGGGGTCCAATGAAAATTGGTCCAGGGAATACCGGTGACGGCTCTGAAAAGACCGGGCCCGGCGGGTCAAGGTTTCAAGCTGATGTCGATATCCCGAGGAGATGGGCAATCCGAATCGATGGTAGATCGCCTCCACCGTGCCGATTCCGTCGGCTTTCAAAGTGTTCATGCGGATAAACACGGCCCGGTGGGTCTCCATCCGGTCCAGAACCGACATGAGATGCCGGTAATAATATCGGAGCATATCCAGCAGCTGGGCATAATAGGTACCGCCCTGCAGGTCGTTGTCGAAGGTTTGCGCCCCCTGGGTCATGGAACTCAAGAGGGACGGGATGGTGTTGAACGGACTGCGCACGGTGGCGATGATTCGGCAGTCCGGAAAGGTCTCGGTGAGGGTGTGGACCAGGGGACTGAAGGAGGGATTTTTGGACAGGTACCGCTTGAGGGGGCCGTGAAAAAAGAGATGGCGCTTCAGAATGCCTTGGTAAAACGCCATCACCCGTCTTTTTTCGTCGGCGGATGCCCGGTCATCGAAATAGGCCAGATGGCCCAGCACCGCCGGCATGGGAAAGGGCAGCATCAACAGCAGGCAGGAGAGGATCGGGGCCAGGGCGAAGTAGTCCTCCTCGGGTCCGAACAGGGAAATGGGATGAACCTCCTGAATCGACCGAAAGAGCGCCCGGTCGAGGCGAACCAGAAGCCGGGCCGCCGGGCCGCCGAGAGCCCGGTCGATTCGTGCGGCCAGATAAATTGCTTTTCGCTCCGTGATCGAGGGGGCCAGCAGGAGTTCCCAGAATTTAAAAAAGGCAAACCGCTCGGTGTCGGCGGAGAGCAGCTGAAACATCAGGGTGGTGCCGCTGCGCGGAATGCCGACGATGAAGACCGGTTCCACGATGTCGATTTTTCGGTATCCGCGAAAGAAAATTTCATCCAGCAGAAAACCGATCCAGTGCATCAGCTGAAGGGCGGCAAACACGGGAATGAACAGGCTGATGATGACCAACCGCTTGACCGTGAGCCGGGCCTGGGAACCCTTGGTTGGAAAATAGGTGAGAACCAGGAGGCGAAAAAACCGTGCGCAGGTGATTCGAAACAGTTGGAATGACATGAAATCTAAATATTTAGGCGGATAGGACCGCCTCGAATGTGATCGGATCGAAGCCGTTTCGAAAAGAATGGGGGGAGCCGGTTCAGCTCCCCCCGCACAACAGAGAGAAGGTATATGTGATCCCGACCGGAACGGCTTTCCCTAGATAAATGGAAGGGGAGAATCTGGAAAACTCCCCTTCCATCGCGCAGAGAGAGATATTCGCCTCCCGGAGAAGGTGAATGTTTTTTACAGGGCCTGTATTAGGGGATGATTAGGAATGTGTTAGAATTTTGTGAAAATGGCAGCGGAGGGTATCCGGCGGCCGGGACCATAATAATCTGAATCAAAGCTCGGCAAGTTTGAGTTGTCTTCCATCTTGCTATAGGATAACTGTTAGCGTTGCGGAAGCATTCAAAATGTAACCAGCGGCAAAAGCATTCATTTACTGCAAGGTGATAAAATGAGCTTGAACTATGAGGAACTCGATTATCGGGAAACGCCTATCGGGGACCTGATGTTGCGCCGCCGCCGGATGCTCCAGCTCGGGGAGCGGGATATTTACGAGGTGAAGCTTGGCGAGTATTTTCTGATGTCGAGCCTGTTCCACGAAGCGGAATCACAGTTGGCGAAGATAGGACTTGGCCAACTGGAAAAAGAAGACCTCGATGTGGTGGTCGGCGGCCTGGGCCTCGGATACACGGCTGTTTCCGCATTGGAAGACGAACGGGTTTCTTCTCTCGTGGTCGTGGAATATCTGGAGGCGGTGATCGAGTGGCATCAAACCGGGCTGGTTCCGTTGGGCAAGACCTTGACGGAAGATCCTCGTTGCCGATTGGTGCATGCCGACTTTTTCGCTCTGTCCCGCGACCTGGCGAGAAGCTTCGACCCGGAAAACCCGGCGAAGAAACAGGACGCCGTTCTTCTGGATATAGATCATACCCCGACCAAGGTATTGCACCAGACGAACACCCGTTTCTATACGGAGGCGGGTTTGAAGGAGCTGGCGCAACATCTGAAGCCCGGCGGCGTGTTTGGGCTGTGGGCGGACGGGTCACCCGAAGCCTCTTTTACTCATCACCTGAGCAAGGTGTTTGAAAAGGCCGAGTCGCACACCATCGAGTTTGACAACCCAATAACCGGGGGCGTTTCCGAGGGTTGCGTCTACCTGGCAACTCGTTCAAAACGAGTGTAAAGGAAGTGTCTCAAATGGTCGATTTCCTCCCGGACGCGCATACGGTTTTTCTCACCCTTGCGGGCAGCCATGCCCATGGCACGGATCGCGAAGGTTCGGATGTGGACCTGCGCGGGGTGGGCATCGCCCCCTTGCCGTTACGGCTTTCCTACCGTGAAAATTTCGAGCAATTTGAAGGCGATTTGAGCGATGGATTGGCCACCCGAATTCATAGCCGACTTGAACTGCGATGCCCCGGACGGAAGGATTCGAGAGTTGAAACCACTATTTTCGATATCGCCAAGTTCATTCGTCTTTGTGCCGCAGCCAATCCGAACACCTTGGAGATCTTATTCGCGGACCCGAAAGACTGGCTTTTAGAGAGTCCGGCCTGGCGTACTGTTCGGGACCGGCGCCACCTTTTTTTATCGAGGAAAGTTCAGCAAACCTATTTGGGGTACGCCTTGGCCCAGCTCAAGAAAATCAAAACCCATCGCGTCTGGCTGCTGAATCCGCCTGAAACAAAGCCGATGCGGGCGGATTTCGGTTTGCCCGCCGGCGCCACACTGAACGCGGACGATCGAAACCGCATCGAAGAGGCCATCGCAGCCAAATTGCGGAGCTGGTCCATTGAGGAACTGGAAGTGCCCAAAGCCGCTCGTATCGCATTGGCCGCCCGGATGACCGACTTCTGGAGCGATGTCCTGGCAACCGACCACCAGGATGACCTGCAAGAACCGCTTCGAATGACAGCCGCCGAAAGCCTGGGCGTATCGAAACCGTTGCTGGGGGTGCTCAACCGCGAGCGCAGCTTCCGGGCGGCCCAAAAACACTGGGAATCATATCAACGGTGGAAGGCGGAGCGAAATCCCGTCCGCGCCCGATTGGAAGCCCGATTCGGCTATGACACGAAACATGCCATGCACCTTATCCGTCTGATGCGTACCGGATTGGAACTGGTGGAGACCGGTGAACTGAGGGTTCGGCGCCCGGATGCTTCGGAACTGAGTGCGATTCGCGACGGAGATTTGACGTACGAAGAAGTGATCCGGGAAGCCCGGGAATTGGAAAACCGAATGGAGGCGGCTTTATCTTCTTCACCGCTGCCGCAGGCGGCGGATGAACAGAAAATCGACCGCCTGCTTTTCCGGGTAATTACTCGTTTTTCCATGCCTGCTTGATCTTCTTTTTGTGTTCTTTTCATAAAAAAAACAGAAAGGTGATATATGAAACCCGGGTCCATGAACAAGAAAATACCCGTTTTGATTACTGGGGATGCGCTTTCAGAATTGAAACGCCGTACCTGGGAGAGAAATGCTATCCGCCAACCATAGGAGGGACTGATGGTAAGGAGACCCGTAGAAGGATGCTTGGTATGGATGATCGTGTTCTGGACGGCCGAATTTTTTTTGTTCGGCGTGAGTGCGGTCGGTGGCGTGACACCACCGGCGCCCAATATGCCGGCGCATTGGCAGGTGGTATCCGATTTTAAAGTGCCGGCGGCGCAGGTCACCACCATCAGCCAAAAACTAGGTGCGGATCTCACCAGTGTGCGAAATACCCTGTATTTGGTGAATGGAAAGCGCGTCCAAATCAATGTCATCGTCACCGTGAATGCAGAGAATGCCGAAAAATTGATGAAGACGCTGAGTCCCATGAAGGTGAAAGAAGCACTGCTTCGAAAGGGGCGGACGGTTTATGAGTTTGTTGGTCCGAATGAAGTCCTTCCGCTGATCAAAAAAGGACGGGCTCACCTCGCTTCCATAAAATAGACGAAAACGCTGCTGAGCTGCTCCTATTGCGCGTCCAAATCTGAGCCGGAGGCGAATTTTTTTCAGAAGTGGACCACATTGTTATTGACATGGCAAAGAATAGAGAGAAATATAGAATAAATAGTGGTCCAATTTTTTCGATCAACGGTTCGGCAGCATTCCAGATCGTTTCAAAACCGTCGATTGATTTTCAGAGAGAGGAAGATAAGACAATCGGCTGCGAATTTGTAGGGGAGGGGGGTGAAACCGATGTGCCGTTTTAATGAGCATGAATGAGTATTCCTGATTAAAACCATGTTCGGGGATGAGAGCTTTATTTATGGATGCGGTGCCAACTTAAAAAGGGAGGCTGTTATGGCAAAATTTCTGTTCACTTTAAGTCGGGGCGATAATGAAGCCGCGACCCGATGCTTCCAATTTGCAAAAATCGCCCATTACAAAGGACACACGACCAACCTGTTTTTCATTGACGACGGGGTTCTCTGGGCCGATTCCGGCCGGGATTTAAATGAAAAAACGGTTACGGGGGATTGCCCCAACGATTACCTGCCCTATCTGGTCGAAAATGAAGTTCCCATCGGGGTCTGAATCCCCTGTGCAAAAGCCCGTCAGGTTGACGAGGCAAAGTTTTTTTCAAACATGGTGCTGGACGGAGGCCCCCATCTGATCGATCTGGCTGCCGAAGCCAAGGTTTTTAATTTTTAGCTGAAATAGCGGTTTAAAAGCGTTTCTTTTCCGCCAGGGGGTTCCGCCGATACCGCTCGGAGCTGGGTAATCCCCTGGCCGTTGCACCACCCCGAGTACTCCGGGTTTACAACCCATCCTCGGTATCCGGGTTCTGTTTGGATGGACGGCTCTAAATGATTTCTCGTTTTCCGAAAAAATCGGTATATTCCAAATGACAAAGCGCAGAATACCAGACCGACTTGTGAAAAGGTCCTCCTTGGAGGAGGATTCCCTTGAGGAATTCTTTCAAGATGAAATTCGAAAAACCGTTTTCGAGCAAAATGAGGGGCTGAAGGAAAAACTCAACAACAGGCAGACGCAAGAGATCAACCTCGAGGTCCTTCAAGAATTGGCCGATACCTTGAGCGATTCGGAAATCAGGGAAATCGACCGGCAGGTTCGGCGGCGGTATCAGAAAGCAAAAGGAAAAGACAAGCGATCGGGGTTCTTAATTCTTGTGCTGCTTCTTCTCGGCGGGTGGGTGGCCTGGTTGTCCGGGAGCCCGCCCTCCGGGGGAGCGGTTTTCCTGTTTATTCTGGCGATGCTCCTGTGGCTGCGACGTCTGCTGAACGCTTTTCGAACCGGCATCATCACCCGGCGCGTTTTCAAATCCGATATATCCGGATCCTGGCATCTGTTTTATCCACGGATGTATATTCGAAGGCGGGAACCGGGCCGATTCTGGACGGTGTTTCTGAGCAATCTGGTGTTTTTCGCGTTGGCCGTTTCCTTCCTGGTTGTTTGGCCGGTTGAGACGTTGCTGGAAAGCAATGAAAAACAGGCATCCATCGAGAAAGCCGAACCGCCTCGGATTCCGCCGACCATCGATTTTCCCGTTCGGTCGGTCAAAGGGGATGAAGGTCCTGCTTTCACCGCAGTCCATTACCTCCCGGTATCAAAATCCGAGCGATCCGTCTCGATCGTAGAATATACCCTTTCCGGGCCCAAGGAGGACACCGCTATTCCGGTCACCCCGCCCAGCATTTACCCCCTGAACCAGATCGCCGTCGATCCCCGGGGGCCCCGCTACTACGGAATCACCACGCATCGGGTGGGAGAGATAAATATCGAAACCGGTGCTTTTCATGAACTGGAAACGGACCCGGACCTTCCGGAATTGAGTTGGCCATCCGGCATCGCCTTTGATACGGAAAGACGCCGATTGGTTGTGACGGGGCGCTCCGAAAGCTTTGTTTTCCACCCCGACTCGGATCGATGGAATACCATCTCGGGCTTCGATCAATCCAATATCATTTCCCTTTACTACAGTCCGGAGGAGGATCGGTTTTTCGCTCTGATCCACTCTTCGGGAACTGCGGAGGCCGACACCGTCATTAGAATGAATCCACATGGCGCGGTTCTTTCAACCATTCGACTGTCTCATCCCATTCCCTTCCCGAATCCGTCCATGCCCGGCGGAAGACTTCAATTGTTTAAACCGGCCCGCGAGATTGTCATCCTCCAGTCTGCTTATTTCCGGCGCGACGGCTCGGGGCGGCAAGATCACCTCGTCGAAATGAATATGTTTCTGGTGGACCCCGAAACCGGAGATGTGGAACGTATTCAA
>JAABSQ010000436.1 GCA_011390315.1 Desulfobacteraceae bacterium | reverse complement strand
GGTGCAACCGGCGCCTGCACTCGATCCTGAGAATTTCCTCCAATAATAGAGTAAAACCACCGTGAATCATTCGGCTTGGGTGTCAGACCTGTAGACCTCGATACCCGGTTTGCTCCACTAAAATACCGGGTTTGCCCGATTTGGTCCTAAGCGGGAATGCGGTAGGTTATTATCTGGAGTGGATCTGCGGATCGGTTCCGCTGCAAAAGGACCCGACTGCGAGGGGTTTTAGCTGTAATGAGACTAATCAAAGGAAAGGAGAGGTGGCGAAATGAAAACCATAATTTTGCGACAGCGAAAGAGTGCATATCTATTTTTAGGAATTTTTCTTGCAATGGTGCTTTTCGGGGTTCCGGCGGTATCAAAAGAGGATAATGAACAAAACCCAGAATATTTCCCCGCAACAACGGAACGGATTCCCGTGGAGAATTTGATTTCTCTGAAGGCTCGTGAAGCCGCTTTTAAAATTATGGATGGGGAAGGAGCAGGCAAGACCATCTCTATGACAATCAAAGCGGCGGCCGATAAAGATGAATGGACGCTGACATTCGAAAAGCTGCACCGTCTATTTCTGCACCGAGCCCCCGATGGGTCCGTGCTGGTGAATCGGATGGATCTGCTGGAGCGAAAGGATCGAATCGTTTTTCAGCCGCCTTTCACTCTGATTCCGGCCTTGATCGAGGCGGGACTGAAAATTCAGAAGACCGGCGGGGTTGAGATTTACGATTTGGAAACGGGGGAAAAATCCTACGCCGGCACGTACACCGAAAACCTGAACGGGGTGAGCCGCACGGATTTTAATACTCCCACCGGCATGGTCAAGGGCTATTTGGTTGAATATGAATTTCAGATCCACCTCGATTATGCCCTCATCAGCATCGACCTCGAAAGCGGCTGGTCAAATGATCAACGCCTGGTTCATTGGCGCGGCAAAAGAACCATTGAAAAATTCGGTCTGTTCGGGGATACCACCTACCGGTCGCTGGCCGTAGCTGATATCAAGGAAGAAAATTGATCCTCTTGGTGCAAAGCCTCTAATCCCGCTTCAGAATTACAATGTACTCATTTCGCATGGTATTTGCGATTCCGGAGATCTGGCGGGAAAGGGTGCGACTCTATGGAGGAACGGTCCTGTTAATTTGTCATCGAAGGGCTCTGCCGTTGGTACCCTTTTTTATCGGGGGTACTTCGGTGGAGATGTCATCATGTTCGATTTCTATCACAGCCAGGACGCCTTCCTTGATGGAGAGATTTTGCCAAATGGGAAAATAAGGTTCAATTTCTGCGTAATTGCCGATGCGATCCGTCAGAAATTGATACATATTTCTGGAAGGTAGAATTAATATGCCGCCGATCAGAGTGCCATCTAATAAACCGATGCCTATTTTGTTCAATGCCCGATGACTTGAGGAAATATTTCCGGTCTCCCATTCAAATGCGAACAATCGACCGTCGGGCATGGTTTTAACCGCATCCATGGGGCCCGGTCTCAAACGGGATGCCACTTTGACCCGATGTCCAAGCAACCATCCTTGATCCGCCAGATAAAGTGTACAATTCTCTTTAATGGGAACGACGCCATTTTTCTTCTTTTCCGGAAACAGGATGAAACGATCACTGCCCGGTGGCCAGGTCACCGAATGAATGGCATTTTTGATTTCATTCAGAAGAGATTCAAAAAAAAAGGAATGACCGAAGTTCCCGACCCGAAGCAAAAAATTAATCTGAAGGATTTTCACGAGTTAAATTCTCCACTTGCGTAACCAATTCAGTCGATGAAATATCCAGGGCACGGGCAAGCTGAAAAATGGTGCTGATGGTGGGTTGTCGTAAACCTCTTTCCAACAAGGAAATATAGGTGCGATCCAACCCACTGATCATTGCCAGTTTTTCTTGTGAATAATGAATTCGGGTCCTGAATGCCCGGAGGGTCAATCCAAATGCCTTCGCAGGTGTCAATTCTTTTCTCCTTTGATTGGATTTGTCTTTAATAGATTTGGGAATGTAAGGTCTACGGACTATAGTCTTCAAACTATGGTTGCTCGACACCTCCGGAATATGGTAAAAGCCTCACTCAATCAAAGAGTCGAGGGAGCAGACAATGGAAAGCAAGAATCAATTTTTCATGGCTTTGGGTATCAAAAACGGAGATCGAAGGGATCTGAGTCGATTTTCTCAACAAACCGGCATTTCCGCGGATAAATTAAAATATTATAATAATTCAAATACTTTACCATCTGGATCAGATCTTGAACGGGTATGCAGGGTCATAGGGATTTCTTCTGAAGAGTTGAGGCTTAAAATGGGGAAGCCGGATCGCAAGTTATTGGCCGCCATTCAGCGCCATTCAGCTCGGGTTTATGATCTAATCAAAGATGACATGATCTCCGATTCTGAAAAAAAAGCGGTATCTCCCATTGTATTCGAAACCCAGCGGGGAAAGTTGTATCAGGAGGATTGCCTGGTCTTGATGCCGACGGTTGCGGATGACAGTGTCGACCTGATTTTTGCCGATCCGCCTTTTAATCTGAACAAACTCTATCCTTCAAAAATCGATGACAATTTAAAAGAGGAACACTATCTCCGTTGGTGTGAAAGGTGGGCTGAGGAGTGTGTTAGAATATTGAAACCCGGCGGCAGTTTGTTTATTTGGAATTTGCCGAGATGGAACACCCATATGGCGGCTTTCCTGAACAACCGGTTGACATTCCGCCATTGGATTGCCGTAGATGTCAAATATTCCTTGCCGATTCCGGGGAGGCTGTATCCATCTCATTATTCTCTGATCTATTATTGCAAAGGTGATAAACCAAAGACCTTTCATCCGGATCGGCTTCCCATGGAAATTTGTCCGCACTGTGTGGGGGATCTGAGGGATTACGGGGGGTATAAGCATAAGATGAATCCATCCGGTGTGAATATGACGGATGTCTGGTATGACATACCGCCTGTTCGGCATGCAAAATATAAAAAACGAAAAAATGCAAATGAATTGTCCGTCCGCCTTATGGATCGTATAATCGAAATGGCTTCGGAAGAAGGGGATCTGGTTTTTGATCCTTTCGGCGGATCGGGCACTACTTACGTTGTATCCGAGATGAAAAAACGACAGTGGATCGGCACTGAAATCGGTCCGGTTGATGATATCGTTAGCCGCTTGGAGAACCTGGGGGATGAAGTTGAGTATTTAGAAAAGATGCGAAAAGATTACAACTGTTTATTCACCGACCGGTGTTTGAAGAAGCGGATAGAGTACGGTTTATGGACGCCGGAGTCGGTCAAGAAAAAACATGCAAAAAAACAGCAGCAAAAAAGGCTGTTTGTGGAAAATTACAACCAGTAATCGAACATGCTGCCAAATACCTCGGCGGAGCGCTGGATGAGCGAGCGTTTTTTCCAATCGGCGGGCATGATTTCCACATTCTCCTTCTGATCGGCCCTGAACATATCCTCCATTCGGGATGCGAATTCCGACCCGTAGATGACGGCGTTGGCTTCGTTGGCATGGAGAAAGCTGCGGTAATCGAGATTGGAGGAGCCCACCGTCGACCAGATGCCGTCCACCACTGCGCTTTTGGCATGCTGAAGCGCGTCTTTTCGTTCAAAGACCCTTACCCCCGCCCTGAGCAGTTCGCTGTAATGGGCCTGGGAGGAACTGATGGTGATCCAGGAGTCGGTGGCCCCGGGCAGCAGCAGTCGCACATCCACGCCGCGGCGAGCCGCATTCTTGAGAACATTCAGAAACCGCTGGTCCGGAGAAAAATAGCCCTGGGTGATCCAGATGCGGTTTTCGGCCTGATGAAACGCCGCCAGAAAGACCTTGTAGATGTCCACCTCTTCTTCATCTCCGGCCGCACTCACCATCACCTGCACCAGTTTGGAACCGGTTGGCGGAAGATCCGGAAAATATTCCGGACCCGTGAGGGGCGCCGTTTCATGAAGCTTGCCCCACAGGGTGAGAAACAGGGTCTGAAACTCGGCAACCACCGGGCCGTCCAGGCGAAGGTGAGTATCGCGCCACCGGTTCTTGAGTTTGGGCATCCCCATGGGCGGGCCGAAGGAGCTGTGGGCATAAACGGAACTGATGTTCATGCCGCCGGCAAAGGCAACCCGGCCGTCCACCACCAGAATCTTGCGGTGGTGGCGTTCATTCATCTGCCAGACCTGAAGGTTTTCCGTCGGATCCAGCGGGTTGAATTTGTAGAGTTGAATGCCGTGCTCGCGAAGCCGATCGAAAAAGGCATCTTCGGCGTTCAGGATGCCGAAGGCGTCATAAACCAGGCGAACCTCGACCCCGGCTTGCCGGCGCTCGATAAGAACTTCGGCGAATTCCTGCCCGATTTCTTCGTCGTCGAGGATGAAGGTTTCCAGATGGATGTGGTGAGTGGCTTTCCGCATGGCCTCGAACATCGCCTCATAGGCCATGGGGCCGTCGATCAGCAGTCGGACTTGGTTGCCGGAATAGAGGGGGCGGCCGGTAATGGTCTGATCGACCCGGATAAACCGCTTGAGATGGCGGAGTTGTTTTTCGGAGGCCACTGTGGACTTCAACAGGTTATCCAGTGGCAGGCCCCGGGTGTTGTTGGCAAAGGTGATGTCGTATTCGGCGGGGCAGATGATGGTCAACTGGTCGCCCTCCGGCAGGGAGGGCATACAGCCGCAAAGCATACCGGCCGCCCAGAGCAGGCCCATGGAAATCAGGCGTCGATGGGCGCTTTTTACGCGGGCCGTTTCGAAGCCCATTGCATTTCTCCTTCTTTTCCGGTGTTTTCCGCACCGCGGAGGTGCCGGTCTCCGGTAATGCATTGACTCTGTAAGCGGCACGGACCGGTCCTTGGTTTCGATCAAAAACCTTTCAGAAATTCGTCCGCCTCTCTGATCGATTGATTGATGTCCCGAATCAGAGAGCCGACCTCCACCTCGATGTCCGCCGCCTCCTGGCGAATGGCGCCGATGGCCTGGGCGTTCAGGTTGTGTTTGAGGTAGAGAACGTAGTCTTCCAGTTTGTTGAGGACCGGCCCCATGCTCTGCTCCGCCTGAATCATGGATCGATGCAGCCGTCCATAGCGCCGCCGGGTTTCCTGAAGGGATGTTCGGCTTTGGGACTTGAATTTGGCATTGTCGATCTCTTCGATTTCCCGCTCCCACTCTTTGAACAGGTCCTCGGCGATCTCTTCGACCTTGTCGATACGGTCGCTCACCTTCTCGGACCGCTTCAGGCTGTCTTCGTAATCCGACTTGAGATCTTCGTAAAACTCTTCGAGATCCCCGCCTTCAAACCCGTACAATTCCTTGATTCGGCTGAGAACATCCTTGAACTCCTCGGAGGCTTCCTGCTGTTCGGATCGAACTTCTTCAACCTGATCCTTGAGCAGATGGCGTTTTTCCTTGCCGAGTTTTTCCCAGGCTGCGTAGTAAGCGCTCTGGCAACCGATCATTGTAAAAAGGACTGCGAGGGTCAATAGGGTCGTGGCTATTCGTGACATCTTCATGGTCCGTTTCCTCAGAAATCTTTAAAATCGTCGTCGTCAAATGGAATCACCTGATCGGGCCGAACCGTTTCGCCGTAATCCTGTTTCTTCGGTTTGGGGGAAGGCCTTTTTGGGGAGGATCGGGTCGTCGACGCCGGCTGAACCGGTCTGGACGGGGATTTTCGGGCGCGTCGGCGAACATGGACGTCTCCCCCGATGACGGCGACCAGATTTTGAATCACGCTCTTCATCTGTTCGGCCTGGGCGCTCATCTCTTCGGATGCCCCGGCAGCCTCTTCGGCATTGGCTGCGGTGTTCTGGATGACCTTGTCCATATCCGTTACCGCCGTGTTGATCTGTTCGATTCCCTGGGCCTGCTCCCGGGCCGAGACCACGATTTCGTCGATCAGCTCGCCCACCTTTTGGTTGTGGTTGAGGGTGGTATCGAATTCCGCCTCGGTTTTGTCGATCAGCTCCGATCCCCGCCGGATTTCGGCGGTGGTTTTTTCGATCAGGTCCTGGGTGTTTTTGGCGGCCTCGGCCGCGCGGATGGCCAGATTCCGGACCTCGTCGGCCACCACGGCGAAACCGGCCCCGGCCTCTCCGGCCCGGGCCGCTTCCACCGCGGCATTGAGGGCCAGCAGGTTGGTCTGAAAAGCGATCTCGTCGATGTTCTTGACAATCGTGGAGACCTGATTCCCCCGGGTCTGAATGGAGGACATGGCCTCGCCGGTCATTTTCATGAATTCATTGGCCGATTGAAGAGATTTGAAGGCCTCGTCCCGGGAGAGCTTCATCTGCTGGGCATGTTCGGCGTTCTGGCGGGTCATGGAAGACATCTCCTCCAGCGAAGAGGTGGTCTCCTCAAGAGAGGCCGCCTGCTGGCTGGCGCCCTCGGCCAGGGACTGGGCCGTGGCCGACACCTCGGTGGAGGCGGCCGAGACCTGCTCGGAGCTTTCGGAGATTATCTCCATGGAGTTCATAATGGGCAGACTGATGCGGCGCGCGAAATAGAGAACCAGAAAAACCGTCAGCAGCAGAAAAAAGCCCCCGCCCATCCAGATCGTATTTCGAATCTGTGTGGACGGCGCGAGATACTCGGCCACATCCTGGGTAAAGACCATGGTCCAGTCGGTGATCGGTATGGATGTAAACCCGGCGATTTTTTTGGTGCCTTGAAACACATAGCTCTCCACCCCGGCTTCTCTTCTGGCGATCCGTTCTGCGATGACTTCCATGCCCTCCAGCTTGTTGATATCCGCTTTAAAGACCAGGTCCACATTTCGATGGGCGATGGCCAGGCCGTTTTCGTTCAATAGATAGGGATAGCCTGTCTCTCCGATTTGGATGGAGGTGATTTCCTCGATCAGAAAGTCGGCCTTCAATACGGAAATAAACACGCCGATGAGTTGATTCGAATCGGAAAAGATCGGGGAGGCGATGGGTATCACCGGTTTTTGGGTGATCCTGGATTGGATCATGGTCCCGACTTTCGCATTTTGATCTTTCAGTACCGCCTTGAAATAGGGGCGGTCCGCCACCGAAATCCCGACCAATTCGCCATCTCCGTAGCCGGCAAAAACAGCCCCGTTGGGATCGGTCACCACCATCGCTTCATAATCGGCCCCGATTCGGGCCATGGCGTGGCGCAGTTTTCGGCCCAGGTTTCCGATTTCCCGGTCGGCCTGTTGGGCGCCCGAAGTTAGAACTGCCTGGGCCGCTTCAATGGTGGCGTTGCCCGCAGCCAGTTCTTTTGTGATTTTGATCTCTTGCTCCAGGGCCAGTTCGGTCATGTCCGCCAGTACCCGTGATAGCGTGACCGCCTGGGCCTTTGAAAGATCCGTCAGGGCATTGGAGGATCGGGTCACCGAAAAGAAACCGACGAATCCAACCGGAATCAGTACGGCCAGAATTCCTCCGACCACCAGCTTAAACGCGAGCGACTTCCGTTTCATCATTTTGCATATGTCTCCTAAGGGTAATCGAATAGCGCTACTATTTTAACCTCAAGATATATACTAATAATCCTCGCGCTTTTCAAGCCCTGGCCGGTTTTTTAAAAAGACTTTTCCCCTTTCCATCCTCGAAGAACCGACGGAATCCGCTGATGGATGCGTCCTGCCGTTGGATAAAGGTAATTATGATTTACTTTTAATCCAGGTGTGTTAGCATTTTCATGAATCGGTCGCCGCTGCTCATATGATAAAACCGGTAGGCTGAAAACAAAAGGACGGACATCCAGTCCGAAATCAAGGCGATTGCATGGCCCGTTTTCTAAAAGGAATGATTCTGGTGCTCCATTGGATGGTCATGGGGTCGGTTATTACCATCGTGGCCCTGACCCGGTATCTGCCTCAAAACCGGCGTTTGCTGCTTCAGGTTACCCGGGAAAGCGGGGTATTTGAGCTCGGCGCCAGTGCGGTTCTGATGGTGATTTCGGTGGTGTGTCCGGTGCTGTGGATTCAGGGGGGTCTGGGCCGGAAGGTGAAATGGGGGCTGATCGCTTTCGGAATGCTGACCTTTCTGGCGGCGATGGAGGAACTCAGCTGGGGCCAGCACCTGTTCGGGTTTCAGGCGGGGGATTTTTTCATGACATACAACCGACAGCGGGAAACCAATCTCCACAACCTGATTCCGGCGGAGTTATTCGGGTTTTTGACCAATGCCGGGTTTTATCTGCTGTTCGTGTTCGGCCCTCTGCTGCTCCATTTTCGGTCCGGAAAGGCCGGCATGCTGAACATTCCGGAGGAATTCATTCCCCCGGTTTCGAACATTCTTATTTTCTGTTTCGCTTTTTCCCTTCAGGCCTATTTTCGGGTGGAGACCATCGCCGACACACTGGCCCTGATCGCCGCCCTCGGACTGGTGATCTCTGTGATGATCCGCCGCAGACGATACCGCAGCGTCTTGAACCGGGCCCATTTAATGGTCATTATAGGGGCGACCGGGTTTTTCATGCTCTGCCACCCGGTGTTTCGGTATGCCAATGCCCAGTACGAAATTCGTGAGTTCGTGTTCGCCTACGGGATCCTTTTTTGGATGTTTCACTGGTCCGGCAGACGGATGGAAAAAAGGTCCGGCAGCGAACGAAAGATAGAAGATGACGAACTATAAGTGGAACGGTTACTGTGAAACAGCAAGGAGGATCTATGGTGGATAAAGAAGTGATTTCAAAATTTGATTTCTTCTCCGGGGTGTCCGAAGACAACCTTCGGGAGATCGCCGATCAGTGTACGATTCGGGAATATAAAGAGGATGAAGTCATTTTTAACAGCGGCGATCCGGCCGATACCCTTTACGGCGTGGCGGAGGGCAGCGTGGAATTGAGCATCGTCTTCAGGGATCGCATCCTGAAGGCCGATATTCAATACGAAGAAGCCAAGCAGGCCCATTACGAAGAGGTGGAAACCCCGATCACGGTGGACCGGATCGAAGCCGGGGAGGTATTCGGCTGGTCCTCCCTGGCGGCCCCGGAGGCCCGCACCGCTACAGCCCGATGCCTGGAGCCGGTTCGGGTTTTCGCTCTTTCGGCCGCCGATCTCAAGGCCCGGTTTCAGAAGGACCCGGCCCTGGGATATGCGATCATGGAAAAGCTGAGCAATATCATCGCCCGCCGGCTTCAAAAGCGGACCGAAAAGCTGGTGGATGCCTGGGGCGAGGCCTTCGGCGAGGGCCGCACAGCCCAGCTGTGAGCCGATGGAGGTTCCATGAGCGATGTAAGCCTGCGGGAATACCAGCAACGGGTGGACGACTGGATTCGAAAGGTCGGGGTACGCTATTTTTCAGAGCTGACCAACCTGGCCCAGCTGATGGAAGAAGTGGGGGAGGTGGCCCGGATCATGTCCCGGACCTATGGCGAACAAAGCGCCAAACCCTCCGAGGAGAAGGGCGATCTGGCCGATGAGTTGGCCGATGTGCTGTTCGTGTTGGCCTGCATCGCCAACCAGACCGGCATCGACCTGACGGCGGCGGTTCAGGAGAACCTGAAAAAGAAGACGAGTCGGGATCAGGACCGGCACCGGAACAACCCCAAGCTACGAATGAAACCTGAACCCGACGATAAGCCCGAATCCGATTCGAAGCTCGGGGATTTCGATTTCACCATCACCTGAAAAAAAGCCCTGCTCCGAAACGGAGCAGGGCTCGGCCTTTGATTGCGTCTTTTCAGGCTCAGCCGATCAGGCTGCGAATGCTGTCGGTGATGTCCTCTGCCGAAGCCGGTTTGGGAAGGTAGTCGTCCGCCTCCATGGACATGCCGTCGGCATGGGAGTACCGGGTGGAGGAGACATGGTCGGCGACAGCGGTCAGCATGACGATGGGGATGTCGGCGTATTTTTCGTCCGCCTTGAGTTCTTTACAGACCTCATACCCGTCCTTTTCCGGCATCATGACATCCAGAACGATGCAGTCGGGAGGGTTGGCTTTGACCTTTTCCAGCCCCTCGACCCCGTCATAGGCGACCTCTACGCTGAACCCCTCCTTTTCAAGATTTTTCTGAACGATGGCTGCGAAATCCGGTTCATCATCCACCACCAATATCCTCTTTTTTTCGCTCATGCGTTTCCTCCTTTATTCATCGTGCGTTCATCCAACCTGAGTTAACCCGCTCTCTAATCTGCCAGATTTTTCTCTTTAAATCAACAGAAACCGCGATCAGGATGACGATTCCGCACGGGACTTGACCAGTTCGTCATGCATCTTTTCGGAGTACCGCTTTTTCCGATTGGAGGCGTCCCTGACCTTGGTTTGAATCTGAGCGGGATAGTCCGGTCGGGGCTTGAAGTCGTAGATTTCCAGGGTCTTGCCCTGGGCATCGTGATAAATGGCCCGGCCTTCGGGGGTTCGAGCGATGACGGTGGTCCACCCTTCTTGAGCGCCGATGCCGCCGAAGGAGATGTCGGCATATTCGGAGGCGTAATCCGGGCAGTACCGGCAGGCATACCGCTTCATGAAATCGAGCTGATCCAGGGGAATGGTTTTGGTTTCACCGGTGTTCAGTATAACGATGAACTGATCTTTGATGTTGATTTTGTAAACGTCTTCCCATTTGAATTTGCCGGCCGCGGCCAGTTTGTTCTTGGCCTCATCATCGAAGATAAAGTTGCCGGAGCAGAAGAGACCGAGGCAGTACCGGATGGAATCCGAGGGCACGATAGACATGGCCTCGATCTTGCGCACCGCCTTGATCTGGCAGGGGGTTCCCACCATGGCCACCCGGCGAAGCCCCTTCTGCATCAGCGACCGGAACTCCGACACCGACGGCGAAAAAGTGGAATACCCCTTTCCGAAATGGTCCATGCCGTGGGAGCTGTCGATGAAAAACCCGGCGGCCTCCAGAATCTCCTGGCGGGTGGTGGCCATCCAGGGCTCCCGTTGAAAAGGTCCGGTCTGGCGGGTGACGATGGCGCCGTCGATATGGCCCCGGTCGAACAGATGGAGCAGCAGTGCGGTGACCGCCCCGCCGTCGGTGGCCCGGTCTCGAATATCGGGATTTTTTGCCCGGGCCACGGAGGTCTCCAGGACCCGGCCCATGGGCGGCTCCCATCCGATGAGCTTTTTGGTTTCTTCCTGGAATTCATCGATCTCCGGGCATATGGAGTAACACATCCCGCACTCGATGCATTTTTCACGATCCGCGAACTGGGGAACCCCCTCCTCGCTCAATTCCAGGGCGCCGTAATTGATGGCGGTGCAGAAGGTGACGCACCCGCCGCAACGGTGGCAGAGCCCCGGTTCCTGGACGTCTTGAATGAGGTCTTCAAAGGTCTTCATGGTCTCTCCTAAACTTCGGGTCTGGGATGCAGACCGGATTTTTCCACGATCTCCGGCACCATCTCCTCCCATTCGATGGCCATGACATGGAATCCGCGGACGCCTTCCACTTCCTTGAGGCGCTGGATGGATTCGATGCAGATTTTGATGCCTTCTTCGGCCTGTTTGTCTTTGGGGGTGTCGGCCAGCCGTTTGACCACCTCGTCGGGCACATCCATTCCCGGTACCCGGTTTTTCATGTATCGGGCCATGCCGGCCGACTTCATGGGGGTGAGTCCGGCCATGATGTAGGTTTTCTCATGAAGCCCCCGGTCCACCACCCCTTTCATCCACTCCTCGAATTTATCGAGATTGTAGATGCACTGGGTCTGGATGAATTCGGCCCCGGCCGCCACCTTTTTGGCCAGGCGGTTGACCCGGATTTCAAAGGGGTCGGCAAAGGGGTTGGCGGCGGCTCCGGCGAACATTCGGGGCGGCCGCTTGATTTCGTCTCCGCCCAGGAATTTGCTCTCGTCCCGCATTCTGCGCACGGTCTGGAGCAGCTGCATCGAATCGAGGTCGTGGACGTTCTGCCCGGCCGCGCTGTCGCCGAAGCTCTGGTGGTCTCCGGAGAGGCACAAAATATTGTGAATGTCCCAGGCGGCGGCCCCGAGGATGTCGCTCTGCAGAGCGATCCGGTTCCGGTCCCGGGTGACCATCTGGAGAACCGGCTCCAGGCCCATGGTTTTGAGGCGAATGCAGGCCGCCAGGGAACTCATGCGGCAGACCGAGGTCTGGTTGTCGGTGATGTTGATGGCGTCGACATGGTCTTTGATCAACTCGGCCTTTTTGGCCACCGCTTCCAGGTCGCTGCCCCGGGGGGGGCCGCATTCCGAGGTGACGGCAAAATGGCCCGCCTTGAGAATCTTTTCCAGTTTACTGGGCGTCTTCAGATTGTTGTCACTCATTTTCTACAAGATCCTCCCTGACCAGTTTTCGGGGTCCGCCGGCTCTGTCGGTGGACCAGTCCTTGATGGGGGTGAGTTCCTCGTACCGTTCCATTCTGTTCAGCAGCTTGAGCCGATCCACGATCAGCTGCCAGGCGCACTCGATATCCTTGTTGATTTCGCACTTGCCTTGGGTGGATCCGCCGCAGGGACCGTTCAGGACCCGTTTGGCGCACCGGGCGATGGGGCAGATGCCGCCGGTCTCTCCGAGGATGCACTGCCCGCAGGCCTGGCATTTTTCGGTAAAGACCCCGGCCTGTTCCACGGCCCCCAAAAAAGTGGTGTTGAGCCCGGGATAGATCGGAATCTCGTATTTTTCGGCCATGAACTGGACCCCGATTCCGCAGGCGGTGCTGAGCACCGCATCCACCCCTTGAATCATCGGTTCGGTCTTCTCGAAGAACTCGTGTTCGCATTGACGTTCGATGCCGGAGTCTATGATTTCAATCCCGTTTCCTTCCTGGGTGGCCCGCATTCGGAGCATCGACGCCATCACCTCGGCCTCTTTGTTGCCCCCCTGCTGGCAGACCGCCACGCAGGTGTTGCAGCCGAATATCAAGACCTTTTTGTGGTCCTTGATCATCCCCCAAATTTCATCCAGAGGTTTCTGTTCGCCTACAATCATTCTATTTTACTCCTTTCCCGCCTTCTTCCGCAGGGCGTACCAGATCGGAGAAGGGCCGAGTTGTCTGATTTTTTCGGTGAATTCGTTGCAGATTTCCGCCCACCGGGGGCCCATGGCCGCGGAAAGATTGAACATCTCCAGTCGCTCAGGGTCGATGCCCACCCGGGGCAGCAGGGTTTTGAGGTGTCGAATCCGTTTGGCCGCGTTGGTATTTCCTTCCAGGAAATGACATTGCCCCTCCAGTCACCCGGCCACGAACAGACCGTCCACTCCGCGCTCAAAGGCGCGCATCACATAGGAGTGGTCGATCTTGCCGGTGCAGGGAAGGCGGATGATTTTGACATTGGGGGAGTAGGAGAGGCGCATCACTCCGGCCAGGTCCGCCGCCGCGAAGGCGCAGTAATGGCAGGCGAAGGCCAGGACGCTCGGCTCCCAGTCGGTGGGGATGTCGCGAACCGGCTCGATGGGGGGCGCTTCTTCGGTTTTGGCCCCTTTAACAGCCGCTTGAGCTTGTGCGGTCATTCTATGCAATCTCCCTTGTTTTATATGGGTTCGAAGATTCGGACACGGGCCCCGGCCCAAGCCGATGCCCGTGCGATCCGTGTCGGCTTAAACCGAGGCGCCGATGTCATGGGTGGCCGCGTCGATCATGGCGAAGATCTGGTCGTCTCGAAAGCTGTTGACCTGAAAGGCCTTGGCCGGACAGACCCCTGCGCAGATGCCGCATCCGGTGCAGATCACCTCGTTGTGACTGATCTTGCCGTCTTCGTCGATAAAGGGCGAACCGAAGGGGCAGAGCCGCATGCACATCAGACAGGACATGCACATATCCCGGTTGTGTTTGGAGATGATCCCGGATACGCTCAACCGGTCGTGGGAAAGCAGCGCCCCTGCGCGTCCGGATGCGGCCAGAGCCTGGCTCACCGTTTCATCCACGTTTTTGGGGGCATGGGCCAGACCCGCCACATAGATCCCCTCGCTGGGGAAATCGACCGGTCGCAGCTTGACATGGGCTTCCAGAAAATAGCCGTCCGCGTTGGTGGTCAGCTTGTACTGCTTGCTGATCCGTTCCGTGGAGGGATGAGGCCGCAGTCCCGTTGAAAGAACCAGGCAGTCGGCGGTAAAGGCCACTTCCCGGTTCATGACCGCGTCGAAGGCCTCGATTCGAATTTTGGAACCGGTCACGTCCACATCCGGTTTGTTTTCAACATCGAACCGGACGAAGAGCACCCCGAGGTCCCGAGCCTTCTGGTAGTAATCCTCCCGAAGGCCGTAAGTTCGAATGTCCCGGTAGAAGATGGTGACGCTCGCGGCGGGGTCTTTCTCCTTGATGGCGATGGCGTTTTTGACCGCATCCTGACAGCAGATCCGGGAGCAGTAGTTGAAGGGTTCTTCCCGGGAGCCCACACACTGGATCATGGCGTAATGCTTTCCGGTTCCGGCCAGTCCTTCGGCGATCCGTTTTTCAAGGTCCCGCTGGGTGATCACCTGGTCGCTGTCTTTGAAGCCGTACTCGTCGGGTTCGTATTCGACTCCGCCCGAAGCCACCACGATGGCGCCGTGTTCGAACTCATCCCCGTTGGTCAGGGTGGTCTTGAAGTTGCCGATGTACCCGCCGGTGTTGGAGACCTCTGCGCCGGTATGGACGACGACCCGGGGATGCGCCTTCACCTGGGCGATCTTGTCTTTGACAAAGCTTTGAACATCGCTGCCGTCCAGAGTTCGATAGACGTTTCGCGCGAGCCCGCCGAGCTGGTCTTCTTTTTCCACCAGGTGAACCTCGTATCCCTGGTCGGCCAGGGAAAGGGCCGAGGTCATGCCGGCGATGCCGCCGCCGATGACCATGCCTTTGGAGATGACGGCGATGGAGTCGGTTTCCACCGGTTGCAGAAGGCGGGTTTTGGCTACATTCATGCGGACGATGTCGGTGGCCTTTCGGGTGGCTACCTCCTTCTGGCCCATGTGGCACCAGGAGCACTGCTCCCGAATATCGGCCAGCTCAAACAGGTATTTGTTCAGGCCGGCGTCCCGAATGGTGTCCTGGAAAAGCGGGGCATGGGTCCGCGGGGTGCAGGAGGCCACGATGACCCGGTTGAGGTGGTGCTCTTTGATCAGCTCCTTGATCTTTTCCTGGCCGTCCGGAGCGCAGGCGTACATGAGATCGTCGGAATAGGCCACCCCCGGTTCCCTGGAGATATCCTCGGCCACTTTCTTGACGTCCACCGACTGGGAGATGTTGATGCCGCAATGGCAGACAAAGACCCCCACCCGGGCCTCCTCCTCCCGAACATCCAGTTCCGGAGGAAGCTCCACTTCGGTGATTTCGGTGCCCCGGGCCTCGCCCAGCAGGGCCATGGACCGGCCGGCCACGGCGCTTCCCTGGGCCACGGTTTCGGGAATGTCTTTGGGCCCCTGAAAGGTGCCGGTGACGTAGATCCCGGGCCGGGTGGTATCGACCGGGTCGAACTGGGTGGTCTTGGCGAATCGGTGAAGGTTGGGCTCGATCCCGAAAATATGGGAAAATTCCAGGGCGTCCGGATGGGGCTGAAACCCGATGGAAAGGACCACCAGGTCATAGCTCTCATCCACCAGGGCGCCGTCCTCCTTGGCGTAGCGAAGGATCAGGTTGTCGGTGCCCGGTTCCTGTCGTACATCCGAGACCATGGCGCGGCGGTAGGTGACCCCGTACTGGTTCTTGGCCCGGTCTACATACTTATCGAAATCCTTTCCGAAGGCCCGCATCTCCATGTAGAAGACGGTGGGTTCGATGGCGCCGTCGTGCTCCTTGGCGATGACCGCCTGCTTGGTGGCGTACATACAGCAGACCGATGAACACCAGGGGTTGGCGTTTCGCGGATCCCGGGAGCCGACGCACTGAATCCATGCCACCTTACGGGGATGGCGTTCGTCCGAGGGGCGTTTGATTTCGCCCATAAACGGTCCGGAGGCGGAAAGAATCCGTTCGAACTGAATGGAGGTGACCACGTTGGACCAGCGGCCGAAGCCGAGTTCCCCCCGAATTTCGGGGTTGTACCGGGCCAGCCCGGGGCTCAGGATGATGGCGCCTACGTCGAGCCGGTACTCTTTTTCCGTATCCTCGAAGAGGATGGCATCCGTGGGGCAGAATTTTTCGCAGGCCTTGCACCGGCCCCGCTGGAGATAAATGCACGCGTCCGGATCGATGACCCGGGTGTGGGGCACCGCCTGGGGCAGCACCGAGAAGATGGCCTTTCGTTTGCTCAACCCCTGTTCGAAGTCGTTGACCACCAGCTTGGGACACTTCTTTTCGCAGGCCCCGCACCCGGTGCACAGTTCATGGCTGACGTAGCGGGGCTGCTCTTTCACGGTGACCTGAAAGTCTCCGGGGACCCCTTCCACCGCGGTGACCTCTGAAAGGGTGTGAATGTCGATATTGGGATGGCGGCCGACCTCCACCATTTTCGGGGAGATCATGCACATGGAACAGTCGCCGGTGGGGAAGGTCTTGTCGAGCATGGCCATGGTGCCCCCGATGGAGGACTCCTTCTGGATCATGTGGACCTTGAAACCGCTGTCCGCCAGATCCAGGGCCGCCTGCATTCCGCCGATGCCGCCGCCGGTGATCAGGACCGACCCGCGTTTGACGTTATTTTTCTTTTCGTTCATCTTTTTCGGACTCCTTTAAGAGTTGGGCGCCGTCGATAAAATGCCGGTCCAGCTGGAGTTCCTCGGGAGCGATGCCCATGGCGGCTCCCAGAAGTTCGGTAATGAAATAGACCGGCAGACGGGCCTCGATGTCGTTTTTTTCGCAGAAGGCGTTCTGGTGGGCATCCATGTTCATCTGACACATGGGGCAGGTGACCACGAAACAGTTGGCCCCCCGGGCCACCGCATCCTTCATGATTCTGGACATCAGACTCAGGGAGGTCTGGTTGTCGTTGACGGCGGCGGAGGCGCCGCAGCAGTAGGTCTTGTAGTTCCAGTCGAGGGCCTTGATGCCGAGGGCATCCAGAACCTGTTCCATTCCCCGGGGGTTTTCCACCCGGTCGGGCACCGGAACGGTGTAGGGAAATCGGGTGAGCATGCATCCGTAGTAGCAGACCGGTTTGAGCTCTCTGAACTGGCGTTTTACCTTGGGCTTGAAATCCTTGGCGGTGACGATGGGCAGGAGGCTCTCCAGAATCGAAGAGATCTTCAGGTTTCCCCGGACTTTTTTTCCGATTTCCTCGTTGATGTCTTCTTTCAGGCGCGTGTCGTCAGCCATCCGCTGCTGGGCCACCAGGGTTCTGGAGTAGCAGGCCGAGCAGGGGATCACCATTTCGGTGAATCCGGCATCTTCGGCGATGCCGATGTTTCGGGCCGGCAGGGCCACGGCCAGAAAATCGTCCACCTTTCCGGCGGATGTGGCGCCGCAGCAGCTCCAGTCTTCGATTTCCATGAGCCGGACCCCCAGTTCCTCGAAAATCCGGCGGCTTTGCACATCATACAGCGCGGAAGACTGTTGCAGGGAACATCCTGGGTAATAGGCGATTTCCATAAATTATTTTCCCCTTTATCCTTAGGCGTTCGCATCGGACGATGCCGCCCGTTTCCGTTTCGCTTTTTTATAGAGGGCCTTGACCTCTTTGCGGCCCTTGGCCATCTGAAAGCCGAAGTGCATCCGCCCCAGCTTGAACATGGCCAGGCCGAGTTTGGCCTGTTCCTTGAGTTCGTCGACAATGGCTTCGTAGTTATTGACCTTGGCCTCCTGAAGGGCGTTTTTCAATTCATAAAACCCCATAAACTCCATTTCGTTGACCCGGCCCCACCGAATGGAGGATTCCACAAACGCGTCGTGAAAGTGGGCCACCTTGGGCTGAAGCGGTTGGGCATGCCTCTCCTTGGCCATTTTTTTGAGGGTTTCGGTGATACGGGCGGTCTGAATGTCGTTGGGGCAGCGAACGCCGCAGGTGTAGCAGGAGACGCATTTCCAGACCAGTTCGTTGTTCAAGGCCGTTTCCCGGTCGCCGAGCACCACCGTGCGAATCAGCAGGTTCGGGGTGAAACAACCGGTTTCATCCCCGACGGTGCACCCGGCGGCGCATCGCCTGCATTGGTAGCAGGCGGTCAGCATCTGGCCCGATCGTTCCATCACCTCCTGAAGAAAGGGTTTGGTGGTCTCGGGGATGTACTCGTGTACAGGTGCGGTCATGGTTTCTCCTTCTGAATGAAAGGAAGCAGCCGAAGGGCCGCTTAACGCGTTAAAAAAAGACCCTATCCAGTAGTGAACGATCTTTTTTATTAAAACCTATAAATTTAATGAATATAATTTATTATGTAATGTATAGTTGATATTTCTTTGGTCTGTCAAGGGTAAAATGCTATTTTCTGCTGAACTTTCACTTTGTTGGTCTCAAAAAAGAAGACGGGGCATTCCGGCTGGACCCATTCGGCGGCGAAAGGAAAAAACGCCACAAGCAATTTGAGTTTTTTCGAGTCTTTTGGTATCAGTATCCCTGTCAACGGCCGGACCACTCCTTCAAAACCGTAGTCAACCGCCGAATTTTCTGATACACTAACCTGTTTTTGCAATGAAGGCTTTGAATGAAAGCTACAATAGATGGATGAGCAAAAATAAAATTGACCATTTTCCGAATTCCTGTAGAATCCGAGGAGAATATTACATTTTTTCATCAACAGCCGTGATAATGCAAGGCTTAGTCACCGGATGTGGAAAGAATGCCGGAAATCCCATTGCCGAACGCCGTTTCTGTTCGGCAATGAAGGAGGAAGAATGAAAGGTAAGGTCCTCATCGTTGATGATGATCCCAAAATCGGGCGATTCCTGAAATTCAAGCTGTCCAAGGCCGATTTTGAGGCGGAATATTACAGCAGCGGCAGGGAGGCCCTCAAGCGGATTCCCGAACTCAAGCCCCATCTGATTATTTCCGATATTCAGATGCCCCTGATGAACGGATATGAATTCTGTGAAAAGCTGCGCCAGGATGCCAGGACAGCCAATATTCCTTTTATTTTTCTGTCCGGCAGAACCGATACCTCCGACCAGTTGGAAGGGCTTCGGCTGGGCGCGGACGATTATGTGTGCAAGCCGGTCAAGATCGATTTTCTGCTGGAGCGCATGGGCAAGGTGCTGGAAAGGGCGGCCAAGGCCCGGACCTTCAAATCCCAGGCCGATTTCAGCGGCCACCTTTCCCAGATGAATCTCAATGACGCCATGCAGATCGTCGAATCCAACCACAAAAGCGGTGAACTGGAGTTTTCCACCTCCGAGGGAAAGACCATCGGCCGGATTCTGTTCAACAAGGGCAATCTGGTCAAGGCCCAGTTCGGTGCTCTGGAAGGTGCTGAGGCCTTTTACGGGCTGATGGACGAGGAGGAAGGGTTTTTCGAGTTTTTCGGACGGACCGTGGATGAACCCGAACAGATCAAGATCACCAACATGGCCGCTTTGCTGCAGGGAAGCCGGTTGATCGACGAGGCCAAGGGGCTGTATAAACTGCTTCCCAATCAGGATGTGCTGCTGGTGAGCAATGCCAAACAGGCTCCCCGGGAGACCGAAGACCGATACGGGTCGGACAAAATCCAGAAGATCCTGTGGATGGTCGAAAAGCGGTTCACCGCCAATGAAATCATCAACAGCGGTAAAATGAGCCGGCCCCGGGCCGCCTCGATCCTGAGCGATCTGTTAAAGAAAAACATCGTTCTGGTGCAGGAGGAGCCGGACCGGGAAGAGCCGGAGGCCCCCGAAGAACCCCGGTTGCTGATTGAAGACTGGCTGATCAAGGTGCTTCAGAACATCGACGCGCGCAAAATGACCGGGGTGCTGGAGATCGGCAACCGGCCGGTCAAGGAGACCATCTTTTTTCAGGACGGCCGGGTGGTCAACGCCTTTCACGGCCGTACCAGCGGTAAAAAAGCGCTCTATCGGATTTTTTCCGAGCGGGGGGGCGCCCCCAAATTTCAAATCATTCCGGTGGTGGTGAATCAGCTGATTTCGGATGACCTTGACTACCTTCTGGAAGACGGCAACTGGGAGGTGAAAACCCTGCGGGGGTTGCGGAAGATTTCATTCAACAACATGATCAGCATCAATCCCCGGAACCTGGATAAGGTGAGCCGGATTAAAAACCGGCCGGGGCTGAAGGAGGTGTTGACACTGGTTCAACAGCACGGGCGGGTTCAGGAGGTCATCGATGCCAGCCAGATCACCGACATGCGAACCTACAACCACCTGCTGACCCTGGTCAAGCTCGGGGCCATCAATATTGAAAAGGGATCGGGTAAGGCCAAACCGCAACGCACCCCTGAGTCGTCTTCTTGATCGGTTCGTCTATCCGTCCGCCCCTCGACCCCTTACTCTACATAGACGATTTCCACATTGTTGACGTATTCGATATATTCCTTGACCAGAACCTGAATCTCTTTCATGCTTTTTTGTTCTTTGGCCGCATTTTCAATGGCAAGACCGATGTCGCTCATCTCTTTGAAGCCTTCGCTGCACGTTCTGGATGATCCTTTGATCTTATGGCCGAAATCCTTGAGCGTATCGTAATCCCCTTTTTTTAACGCCTCAATCAGCTTGCGAATCTCTTCCCGGCTCTCTTCCAGAAAAAAAGGGATGAATTCTTCCATATCCCTTTCGACATAGGCGATCTTCTTTCCTTTTTCCGACATTGCGACGCTCCGTCCTTTCTGAGGGGTGATGGAGTTGGATTCCCTCCCTGTTTTTAATACCGGAAAACCCCCCGGCCCGCAAGTCTCAATTTAAAGGCCAATAACCGGTTGACTTGACTTTTTATTTTACCTAATATGCCGCCGAAAAAACAGGTGAATGCGTGAGATAAACAAAGCAGTGCTTTGCCGATTAGCCGGGTTCACACCGGCGGTGAAGCCGAAGCCATGAAAAGGAGAAAAGCGATGGTCAGAACCGAAATTTCATTGTTTTTGAAGAACATTCCCGGGGAGCTGGGCAAACTGTCTTCCCTGCTGTCCGAACAAGGGATCAATATCGACGCGATTACAATCCAGGATGCCTCCAAGTACGTCCAGACCCTGTTTCAGGCCCGGGGCAAATCCCTCAAGCGAATCGCCTCCAGCGCCAGCTACAATTCCATGCGCAAGGATTCGGCTGAATTCGCCCTGATCCGCATGCTGGTGGATGACACCGACAAGGCCCTGGCCCTTTTGGCTGAAAATGAATATCTTTTCGACACTGTGGATGTGATTGCCGTCAAGCTGGAGAACCGGCCCGGAGAACTGGCCAATATCACCACCAAATTCGGGGAGGAGGGGATCAATATCAATTACGTGTACGGTTCGGTTTCCTCTCCGGATGAACAATGCCTCTTTGTCTTCTGCCCGGAAGACATTCGTCTGGCCTCAAAAATTTTCGGGGAATAGGGGATAGAGCTTTGCCGGCGGTGAAAAATCCGGGGATCAGCGGAAGTAAAACCGGGGGGCATCATAAAAAATAAAGGGGCAACCCCGGCGGGGGATGCCCCTTTATTTTTTATGAGCGAGGGAAAAAACCGATTGTGCGGAAAGAAAAGCTTACTTCTGTTTCAACTCCTCATTTCCACCGGGTTCCTCCGTCGGTGAACGGGGCGGAGTGTCATAGGCCGGCGGCGCGGCCGAACGATGCTGAATCTTTTCTTCATAGACCGAAAGCAGAAAGATGGTTGCGATGGGTTGAGTGAAGAGCCAGCCGACGAAAACGGAACTGCCGATGGCCGAAATGGACACGAACAGAATCGCCGTGATGACGTGGTCCATGGCGTCGGCGCCCTTGACCATCTCGAAACTCTCTTTGACGGCGTCGACCAGGCCGAAGTTCCGGTCGGTCATCAGCGGGATCATATATAAACAGACATAGCTGATTCCGAAGACCACTACGATGCCGGGCAGAAAGAAGAGAGAAAACCCGATCGCCGCCAGAACGGCGGTGGCCAATCCGAATCCGAGCAAAGGTAGAAACAGCCGCATTTCAGAAAAGATATCCTGAATTTTGGGCTCCCGGCCGCTTCGAATCATGAGCAGGATGGATTGCATATATCCGGCGAGCACCACCGGCAGCAGAATGCCGATGCTGATAAACCCGACCACGCCGGTGGCCAGGGTGATCAGTATCAGCGGCCCCAGGTATTTGAGGGTCATCGTCCATGCTCGCTCCAGGTGAAATTTAAAATCCATGGTTCTTTTTCGCCTCCTTATCGGTTGGAATGTGTTAAAAATGGTTGAATGTCTTCCGATTTTCGGGCTCGCTTCATCCCGATTCGGATTGCGTGGACCAGCACCGCAGCCACCACAATCAGGATGATCAGAAAAGCGATAAGCGGGGTATACTGGCCGAGTACCTGAAGGTCCGATACCTTGAAATAGGGCGCCAGATAGGCCCTTCGCACCAGATCCCGCATCACCGTCATCACCACAACCAGCAGAACCAGGGAAAAGGCCGCTGGCCATACCCGGTTTTTAAATCCGTAATAAAGGGCCTGGACCACCAGGCCGAGCCCGACGATGAATACGGTGGTGTGGAGCGTACTCTCCCCGAGAAATAGCAGCATGATCCGGTCGGGAAGGCTCATCTGAAACCAGAACCCGATCAGGATCTGGAAAAGGGTGGCGAAGGTGAACCACCGCATGCCGCGACGGATATTTGTTTCGGCTTCGGGAACCCCTTTCTTTTCTTTGAGGGTCCAGACAACGGCGGTGAAGAGACCGGCCGCGGCCAGGGAGGCGGTCAGAAAATGGAGATACCGGGGAATCACCGTGGGATCCGAGAGGTTGAGCAAGGTTCCGCCGGGCTCCACAAAATATCTCGGCCAGGAGGTGGGATTGAGCATCAGGGTCATGTTGTTGGTGAACAAAAAAGCGATCACCAGAAAACAGACCGCTGTTACGCCGATGACACCGTTTCGAAGCCCGGCCAGGGCTTCGAATTTGTATTGGTAAATGTAGGCGCAGTAATATCCGAGGATCAACAGCCCGATCACCGACAGCCAATAGACCGCCATCAGTTGAGAACTGACATAGAAGAAATGACCGTAGAGGATCTGCATGAAGAGCAGGGCGCCGACCCCGAAGTTGACGGCCAGGGCGATGACGACGGGCAGTTTTACCGAAACGTCTTGTTGAAAGGATGGTCTTTTACCGTGCGAGACCCGCTTCAAACCGGTCACCAGGGCCATGATGCTGCCGCCCACCATGATGTTCATCAAAAGAAGATGAATGACAAAGACCAGGATCAGAAAACCGTGAAACCAACCCCAGGGGACCAGGATCGGTTCGGCGGCGGGGACGAGTTCCACAGGCGACATGGCAGACTCCTTCGGCTATTGATTTACCGCTTCTCGGGCGAGGCTTGCGACGGTTCGATCGACCAGTTCACCATCCATATAAACTTTGATGTCGGTATTATCATTGCACAAGTCTTTTAGCAAGGGGTTTATCGATTCGTTTTTGAGGGGTCCGGCGGCCCAGGCGGCCAGTCCCCGGTGGACCGGATCTTCGGATGAGAGAAACGGAACCAGATGCGGCGCGGCCCGGGGAATGCGCTTCGGCCGTGCGTGGGCCAGTCGGCCGATCCCCCACAGCAGGCCCCGCTGAAGCATGGGATGCTCCAGATAGTTGCCTTCTTCCATGAGGTAGGAAACGATGATGTTCCCGAACTCCCCGGCCAGGGTGTCGTTTCGGGCCATCGTCTCGCCCATGGCTTCGGGCGAGCCCCATCCGATGCCGCCCGATTCGTCGTTCAGGTTCCACATCATGCGGCGCATGACCACCCGGGCATATTCGAGATCCCCGCCCTCGGCCAGATCCGAGACGACGGCTCCCATGGCGGTGACCGCGTGCCATCGGACCCGCTCATTCGCATTGTAAAAATAAGAGAACAGCGGGCTGACGACCTGTTTGAGCGGATATCGGCGAATTTCCTGGAGCTCGGGCTCGAAATCCTTCGCCTTCAGGTGATCATACAGGCGGGATTTTACCTGTCGGGTGCTGAGGGTATCGGCGGCCATGGTTAAAAGGTGATGATCTCGAACCCGTCTTCCCGATATCGGGCCATGCTCGGGTGACCGTTCATTTCATTGAGCAGAGCGAGCCCCTGGTTTTCGGCCGCGTTCAGGGCGCCGGTTTTTCGGGAGCAGGCTTCGCAGACCCCGGCCACCAGTTCGGCGGTTTTGACGGCTTCCCAGAGCTTGTGAAGGGGATGGTCCGATTCGGCCAGTTTCGGGGTGAGGCCGGTGGCGGCCCCTTCCATGATGATCCGGATCTGGTATTCTTTCTGGTGCATGTCCAAAGCGTTCAGAAGCACGTGGATAAAGCACATGGGGTCGCCGTTGAAGACGAACATCGCTATTTTTTTCATAAAGGTATCCTGTTTTCCTCCCATGAAATGCAGTCCTCGGGGCAGTCGGCAATGGCTTCATCCACCGCT
>JAABSQ010000434.1 GCA_011390315.1 Desulfobacteraceae bacterium | reverse complement strand
GAGCAGGTCTTCACTTTTGCGCGCTTTCCGGATGGCGGCATCGGGAAAAGGGAAAGAGCATTCCGGTAGTCGAGTCTGGCCCGGTTGGCGGCCTGCCGGTTATCGCCTTCCGACTTGTTGATAGCGATCAGGTCGGCCATCTCCATAACCCCCCGCTTAATCCCCTGCAGCTCGTCGCCGGCTCCTGCGATCAGAATCAGAAGGAAAAAATCGGTCATGGAGTGTACCGTAATTTCTGACTGTCCCACACCCACCGTTTCCACAAAAAGCGTGTCATAACCGGCTGCTTCGCACAGCAGCATGATTTCGCGGGTTTGCCGGGCCACACCGCCCAGGGAGCCGGATGAGGGAGACGGACGGATAAAAGCCTGTTCGGAGGAGGAAAGTATCGGCATTCTTGTTTTATCCCCCAGAATGCTGCCTTTTGACCGGCTGCTGCTGGGATCGATTGTCAAGACTGCCAGTTTTTTCCCCTCCTCTTCAATCAGATGCCGGCCCAGTGATTCAATGAAGGTGCTCTTTCCTGCACCCGGCACTCCGGTTATACCTATTCTGATTGAGTTACCGGCATGCGGAAGGCAGGCTTCCAGGATATCGCGTCCCAGCGCCCTGTGTTCTTCGCGACTGCTTTCAATCAGCGTAATAGCCCGCGACAGAATTGTCCGGTCGCCCGACAGCACTCCATCAACATATTCATCCGCCGTTTTAAGGGGCGTACGTTTTGCCCTGAATGCCGGATTTACCGGTTCATTCTGAGATCCGCTTTTGATATGAAGTGAGCTGTTGTCTGGATCGGACATAAAGTGATTACTCCTTGTCGAGAAGGATGTGAAGTATTTTTTGTGCAGCTTCAGGAATAACCGTTCCGGGACCGAACACAGCTGCCACTCCGTGATCATACAGAAACGGATAGTCCTGATTTGGGATAACCCCGCCCACGATCACCATAATGTCATCCCGGCCAAGCCGCTTCAGTTCGTCGATCACTTTTGGTACGAGGCTCTTGTGGCCTGCAGCCAGGCTAGAAACCCCGAGGATGTGCACATCATTTTCAACCGCCTGTTTGGCAGCTTCTTCAGGGGTTTGGAACAGAGGTCCGATATCTACGTCAAAGCCCAGATCTGCAAAACTGGTGGCGATTACCTTGGCTCCGCGATCGTGACCGTCCTGTCCCATTTTGGCTACCATGATGCGAGGCCTTCGGCCTTCCTGGTGCTCAAAATGATCGGCCAGCTCTTTGGCTTTTTCAAATGCTTCATTGTTTTCTGATTCTGAAGAATACACGCCTGAAATGGATTTAATGGTTGCATGGTACCGGCCGAATGCTTTTTCCATGGCATCCGAAATTTCACCCAAGGATGCTCTCTTTCGGGCGGCATCCACAGCCAGCTCCAGCAGATTCCCATCGCCGGTTTCCGCACTTTCGGTGAGTTTCCGGAGTGCCGCCTGAACGGCTTCCGAATCACGTTCTCTTCGGAGCGTTTCAAGCCGCTCAATCTGTGAACGGAGAACTCTTTCGTTGTCCACTTCCAGAATATCAATCGGATCTTCTTTTTCCAACCGGTATTTATTCACACCCACAATGGTTTCCCTCCCGCTGTCGATCCGGGCCTGTTTGCGTGCTGCCGCCTCTTCAATCCTCATTTTCGGGAGGCCCGATTCAATTGCCTTGGCCATTCCGCCCATCTCTTCAACTTCCTGAATCAGCTTCCAGGCTTTCCGGGCCAGGCGGTCGGTAAGATACTCTACATAATAGGAACCGGCCCATGGGTCGATGGCCTTTGTGATTCCGGTCTCTTCCTGCAGAAAGATCTGTGTATTTCTTGCTATCCGGGCCGAGAAGTCGGTAGGAAGGGCGATGGCCTCATCCAGTGCATTGGTGTGCAGCGATTGCGTATGTCCCAAGGCAGCTGCCATTGCCTCAATACAGGTACGGGTTACATTATTGAACGGGTCTTGCTCAGTAAGGCTGTACCCGGAAGTCTGTGAATGAGCCCTGAGCGAGAGCGATTTCGGGTTTTCCGGTTGAAACGGTTTTATGAGTTTTGCCCAGAGCAGCCGGCCGGCACGCAGTTTTGCAATTTCCATGAAATGATTCATGCCGATTGCCCAGAAAAAGGATAGCCGCGGTGCAAATTCATCAATCTTCAGTCCGGCTTTCATGCCCCTTCGTACATATTCAAGGCCGTCGGCAAGAGTGTACGCCAGCTCCAGATCCGCCGTGGCACCCGCTTCGTGCATATGGTATCCGCTGATACTGATTGAATTGAAACGCGGCATATATTTTGATGTATACTCAAAAATATCGCCGATGATTCTCATGGAGGGCTCGGGAGGATAGATATAGGTGTTGCGCACCATGAACTCTTTCAGGATATCGTTCTGAATGGTGCCACTCAGCTTTTCGGGCGGAACTCCCTGCTCTTCGGCAGCAACTATATAAAAAGCCATCACTGGGATTACGGCCCCGTTCATGGTCATGGAAACCGACATCTCATCCAGCGGAATGTTGTCGAAGAGTATTTTCATGTCGAGAATCGAATCAATAGCCACACCCGCCTTGCCTACGTCACCTGATACACGGGGGTGATCGGAGTCATACCCGCGGTGAGTTGCAAGATCGAAAGCCACAGAGAGGCCTTTTTGACCGGCGGCCAGGTTCCTCCTGTAAAATGCATTCGACTCTTCAGCGGTAGAAAAACCCGCATACTGGCGTATGGTCCACGGCCGCATGGTGTACATGGTAGAA
>JAABSQ010000433.1 GCA_011390315.1 Desulfobacteraceae bacterium | reverse complement strand
CCGGCGGCAAAATCAAGGTGTTCGGCCTTTGCAATGTCATCCGGGAGAAACAGGGGTTTTACGGGAATTTTTTCGGGTGTTTCCCAGACGTCACCGCCAGTATGAGATCCGTTAGCCCCGAATGATTGGAAGTCAGGTGAAAAGGTTGAGAAATCGGGTCGTTTTTTCATTGTGCTGCACTCCGGTTAAACAGTTCCGTCTGTAATTTTTTGAGAAACTCAGCCGCGTTCATTCCCGCCCGGATAAATTCATCAATACCGGCATCCCTGTAGAGCTGTTCATTTTCGCCCGGATGGCCGGCCAGAATCTTGATGGGTGTATCTTCCAATCCCTCGCAAAATGAAGCTGTTATGGCGGGATACTCTTTATCGGAACTACAAAGAA
>JAABSQ010000432.1 GCA_011390315.1 Desulfobacteraceae bacterium | reverse complement strand
GAAGCACCGTCTCCCGGGTGGCTTTCGATTTCTAAATCTCCGCCAAGATATTGAGCCCGCTCCCGAAGGCTCATCAGTCCCAATCCGGTTTCGGCCGTCGAGGTCTTCAGAATGTCGGGTTCGAAGCCCTTGCCCCGGTCGGCGACGGTAATGATGATGCACCCGTCGGATTCGGAAAGATCTACCCGGGCCTTTTTTACCCCCGCATGTTTGAACACATTAAAAAGCAGCTCCTGAACGGCACGAAATAAGAAAGTCTTGATGGATTCATTTTCGCAGGGTTGTGTTAAGGGGGTGGTCAGTTCCACCGAAAGGCCGAACTGGTCTTCCATTTTTCGAACCAGCCATTTGAGGGCGTCCACCAGCCCCGCATGATACAGCACCGGCGGGCTCAGTTCATGAGAAACCCGGCGGGACTTGGCGATAGACTCTTCCAGCAGATGCTCCACATTGCTTAAGATATCCGAATCCGGAAGGTTTTGCGATGCCGTCTGCAGTTGAATCCGGGCGCTGGCCAGAATTTGCTGAAGATCATCGTGAAGGATCTCAGCCATTCGCCGGCGTTCCTGCTCCTCGGCCTGGATCATTTCCACCGCCAGGGATTGAAGCTGCTTCGCCCTGAAGTCAGCCAATGCGGTGCGCTCGGCGACTTTCTGCTCCAATGTTTCATTCAATTGCCGAAGGGCTTCTTCCGACTTTTTGTGCTCGGTGATGTCGACACCGATCCCCACCTGTCTGCCGTCGGAAATCCGGATATTGGCCCAGCTGGTCTCTCTGACGGCGCCGTCCTTGCAGGTCATTCGAATATCTTTGAACCCCGGCTGAAGGGATTGCATGTATTCCGCCACTTTCTGTCGATACGCCGGGTCCGGATACACCAGTTTCATGATTCCTTTTTCCTGTATATCGGCTTCGGTCCATCCGGTGATGTCATGCAAGGCTTGATTTAGATGGACCATTTTCAGGGTGGGATCATAGACGGTGAGCATAATCGGGATGGATCGGAAAATGGTTTGAAAGAGTTCGCGTTCAAGATCCAGTGCCTTTTCCGTCCGAACGCATCGGGTGATATCCTGCCCGTACAGGTTCACATACCCGGATTCCGGAAAGGGCGCAAAGCAGAATTGAAAGCGTTTTTCCCCGCAGATGATATCCTTGTTTTTCGGAGATCCGGAGGAGAGTGCTTCCAGAATGATCCCGGTCCATTCCGACGGCAGAGTCTCTCCGATTATTTTCCCAAAAAAGGCGAGCAGTGAGCCGCTTGCGGGATTGCCGTACAGCAGTCGACCCTGGTCATTCACCCGAAGCACCGGGTTCGGATTTTCATCCGGAAAGCGGGCCAGATTCCGGACTTTCTCTTCGGCTCTTTTCCGTTCGGAAATATCCAAAAAGGCCGAAACCGCTCCATAGGCGTTTCCCTTTTGATCAAACAAAGGTACCGCATTGCCCAGCATGGTCCTTCCGGTTCCGTCTTCAAAGACCACTTCCAGTTCGTAATCGCATACCGGCTCTCCGGTGGCCGCCGCTTTCTGCATCGGCAGTTCTTTCGGCGGAATCTCCCTTCCATTCCGCATCAGCCGGTAAGAGCCGGGCGCCTCCCCCTTCGGGGCGGATTTGGACATGTTCTTGTTCTGGGGAACCCGCAAGTATTCATAGGCGGCGCCGCTGCCGATCATTTCTCTGCATTCCGGATCACGGCTGATGAATACGATGGCCGGAAAAGCCTCCAGCAGCGCCTCCAACTCCTTGAGATCGGATGATGCCGGAAATCCGATTTTCCGGCTTTGAATTGTGCAAGTTCTTCGGCCAGTGCTTGCCGCTGTCGTTTTTCGGAAGCCAGGCTTTCTCGTAATTGGGCTAAATCCAGAAGCAGTTGCTGCCTGGATTTTCTTTCATCAGGGGGGCTGGTTGAAGGATCTGTTTTAGCCATTAGCTCAAATTTCTGATGGATTGAACTGCGATGGAGAGTAGGGCATCATGCCCTAGTCTTGGTTTTGGTGCGTGTCAATATCCTATCTACCGGATGAATGCAAACAATTCCGTTCCCATCCAAATGCTATCTATCTTTTTTTTTCAAGGGTCGAATATGAAAAAGAAACGGTGTGAGAAGAGCTTAGAAAATGTGACCCTTAACGATCTTCCGAATCCGGCAGAGTGATTAAAGCCCTCGCAAACTGAACGGATAAAGCGATCATACCGAGAATAGGTTTTTGTTTGACAACTCTTTTATCGCCGGTTTAATCAATAAAGCAACCGGAAACAACCAAACTGAAAAGGGAAATCACTCATGTGCCCGGTAATCCGTTGGAAAATTCCAGTATGATCTACCTCGATTTGACCGTCAATCTGTCGCTGCTGATCGCCCTCACAGTCATTTCCGGATTCATTGAAAATTATTGGCCCCGGCGCACCCGCCGAAGCGTTTTTTTTCAGGGCCTGCTTTTCGGAACGGTCGCCGTAATCGGCATGCTCCGGCCCCTTCACTTCGGTCCTGGTATCATGTTCGACGGCCGGTCGATTATGGTCGCGCTGTGCGCCTTGTTTTTCGGCCCCATGGCCGCGGGAGTGGCCGTCTTGGTGACCGTCGCGTGCCGAATCTGGATCGGCGGGGCCGGTATGGTGACCGGCACGCTGGTGATCCTTTCCTCAGCCGGAATCGGTTTGCTGGTGCATGTCCGTATGAACCATGAATTGAAGCGGATAACTTCAGGCCAGCTTTATTTTTTCGGCCTTGCCGTTCACCTGGTCATGATCCTGCTTATGTTGACCCTTCCGGATCAAGCCGGTTTGATCGTCATCCGACATATCGGTCTTCCCGTCCTGCTGCTCTATCCCCTGGCCACCGTTTTAGCCGGGAAAATCCTTTCAGACCATGCCCAGGTCAGGGCATCCCTGAAGGCGCTGAAGGAAAGCAAAAGGAGGTTGACCGCCGCTCAACGGATTACAAAAATGGGTGATTTCATCTGGAATGTCGGCACGGGTGAGGTGACAGGGTCTGATGCGCTGTATGAAATGCTCAAATATCCCGCCTCCGAAACCGTGCATTTCGATACAATCAAGCAGGATATCATTCACCCGGATGACCGGGTATCGGTCATTCAGCGGATGGAAGATGCCGTCGCATCCGGCGACAAGGACCTGCCGCCCATGGAATGCCGCATAATCCGCAAGGACG
>JAABSQ010000431.1 GCA_011390315.1 Desulfobacteraceae bacterium | reverse complement strand
CATCGATAGCCCAGCTCATAGGCGGTCAGCTCCTCCGAATCAAAATCTTCATCGCCGATGACCGCCAGGACGGTGGGTACCCCTTGAGGACCGGGAAACCCTGCAAAACTCACTCGCAAGTCGTGATCGGACCGGGAAGGGGTTCGAACGGCCCGGGAAATTGCTCCCCACAGAAAGTGGTCCGTTGCCGGATGCCAGCCGGCCCGCAGATTGGGTTGCACCTCGAAGCCGGAATAATCGTTGTGTTCGAATTTGGACCCCAGCGTCAGATAGAAGGTATCCGGCCACAGCTCGATCGTATCCTGAACAAAAGCGGAGAAAAGATGGTCGGTTCGGTTCTCGGGGTGAAGCGTGGCGGTGAAGGAGCCGTCGACTTTGTCCCGGGTCAACCGGTAGCCGAGGCCCCAGATCAGTTCCTGGCGGTCGGTGATTTGCCATCGGTTCTGAAAATCGACATCGAAGGTGTCCCGGTTTTCCGCAAATACCGCCTCGTTTCGTTCGGTTCGGTCGTAATAGATCTGAAAGGTGGCATCCGCCCTCGGCGAAATAGTGCGACGCCATCGCGTGAGGGCGAAACCGCCCGAGGCCTCTACGGTATCATCCAAGATTCGGACCAGCGGAAGCTCTTCTTCGATGAAGGCGCCCAGCTGCTGCCCGGCGTCGCTTTGGTAGACCTCTCCGAGAAGCGTGAGTACGTCTTCGGAGGTCCCAAGCCGATCCATGCGAAAACCGGCCCGCAAGGCATCCCAGTCGTCTCCGTGGTCCTGACCCCCGGCATCTACCAAGTCGGTGCGGTCGAATCCTTTTGCAAAGAATCGGTAGGACAGATCTTCGGTAAGAAGGCCGCCGTAGCGCGCGGCCGCTTCATAGCCGCCGTCGCTGTCGACCCCGGCCGTGGCCAAGCCCCCCAGGGTTTCCCTGCTGGATTTGGTGATGATATTGATGATCCCGTTCACGGCGTTTGCTCCCCAAAGGGTGGCGCCGGGACCGCGAATCACCTCGATCCGGTCGATATCCGCCAGCACCGTATCCTGAATGTCCCAGTAGACCCCGGAAAAGAGCGGATCATAGACGCTTCTGCCGTCCATCAGCACCAGCAGCTTATTGGTGAACCGCTCGTTAAACCCCCGGGCGGTGACGCCCCATTTGCTGGAATCGATGCGTGCCACTTCAAGTCCGGGCGCCAGCCGAAGGGCTTCCGGAATGGTGCGGGCCCCGGTTCGCCGAATATCCTCGGCGGTGATCGCAAACACCGCCGCCGGGGCCTCAAAAAGCAGCTCGGACCGTTTGGAAACCGAGGTCACCTGGACCTCCAGAAGTTCTTCCAGGCTCAGGCTTTTGAGGTAGTTCAACTCCGGTTCCGGGGGCGAGGTTTCCGCCAGGACCGAAGATGCAGCCAAAAAGATGCAGGCGATCCAGTGCAGCGGTCTGGTCCATTTGGAAATCCTCGGAATACCGTGACGGCTTCGTTGGTTCTGTGTCGGCTGAACGTCCATCGGTTCCCTTCCGCTGATCTGCCTTGCCGTTTGTATCTAATACGCTGATTATTTGAATTTTTAGCATATTTAACTGCAGAGGGATAGCTTTTTATAGGGGTATGCCCGATTTTCGAAAGGAAAAAAGCGATAAAGAATTGCCTTGCCCCGGCGGTGCGTCCCGTCTATATTCGGTCGAAATCGGAATGTGCCGATATGGGAACCCATTTTTCTAAACAGGGCCGGAATTGAAAGAAAACGGAGCCAAATCATCCATCGCCGTTTTTTTGGCGACCCTGCTGGTGTATCTTTCGACCGTCGCCGCGGTATCGGTCTATTCTTATTGGAATGCCCGAACCGCCATGCTCAAGGAGATCGACCGGAATCTATTGATCGGCGCCTCGGCGGTTGAGTACATCCTTGCCCCCGGATTTCATGATTGGGCCACCATGAAATCGGCCATTTCTCCTGAAGAAGATCGGAAAAACATTCTCGCCTTGACTCGATTTGCCGATCGAGCCGGTTATAAATTCCTCTATACAGTGGTGCGCCGGAACGGTCTGGTTTTCATTACCGCATCCAGCGCCACCGAGGCGGAACTTGAATCCAATCAGGAGGTCCGCTATTTCGAACCCTATGAGGAGGCCAGCGAAGCCCTGAAAGCGGCATTTGATGCGGAGGGTCCGGTGTATACCAACTATTCCGACCGGTGGGGACGGTTCAGGGCCGTCATTCTTCCGGAAGACTCGCCGGCCGGGAATCGGTATCTGTCGGTGGCCGAATTCGACATCGGGTTCGTCCAGTCCGTTTTACGGCGAAAATTATTGGAGTCCATAGTGATTGCGGTGGTTCTGCTGGCGGGTTCGCTCCCTTTGTTTCTGCATTTCCTGCGAAGGCAAAGAGCCTACAGTGTCGCTTTAGTGAATGCAAACCGACAATTAAGAAAAGATCTCGAACACCGCAAACGGATGGAGGCGGAACGTGCTCAGTTTCAGGAACAGATCCGCCGGGCCCAGAAACTGGAGGCGGTGGGCACCATGGCGGGCGGTATCGCCCATGACTTCAACAACATGCTGTCGATCATTCTCGGATACACCGAACTGGCCATGAATCAGATACCGACCGAATCCAGGCCCTACCGGCAGCTGGAGGAGGTCATGACCGCCGTAAACCGGGCCCGGGACCTGGTGCGTCGAATCCTGACCTTCAGCCGAAACAGCGAAGAGGGGTTTCAGCAGGTCGGTATGCGGCAAATCGTAGCCGAAAGCGCCGAAATGCTTCGCTCCATTTTACCATCCACCATCGATCTTCAAGTCCGCCTCGATACCGATGATGCGGTGCTCGGCGATCCGACCCAGATCCATCAGGTATTGATGAATTTGGCCACCAATGCCGGGCATGCCATGCAAGGCCGAGCGGGCGAATTGGTCATTCAACTTGAAACGGTGATGATCGATTCCGATCAGCCGGTTCCGGCCCCTGACCTCAACCCCGGGCCCCATGTGTGTTTGACGGTTCGGGATACCGGGCACGGCATGGATTCGAAGACCCTGGATCGTATTTTCGACCCGTTTTTTACCACCAAAGATCCTGGAGAGGGCACCGGGCTGGGGCTCTCGGTGGTACACGGCATCATCAAGAGCCACAGGGGGGCGGTCCGTGTGGTCAGCCGAGCGGGGGAGGGCGCCGAATTCAAGGTGTATTTTCCCGCGATGAGGCA
>JAABSQ010000430.1 GCA_011390315.1 Desulfobacteraceae bacterium | reverse complement strand
AAGGATTTCGACGATATCGACGCCGGTGCCTATTATCTTCGCATCTATGAGGACCGGGATATCAGGGATTGGGACGACTCGGTGATCTTCTTTCTCTCGAATGATGAAACCGAGGAGTTCAGGATCGATTCCACCGGGAGTGTCATTCGCCAGTAGCGCCATTCGGCGCCCGGCCGAGAGGCGATCGCCGGTCTTTCACATAGGCGTTGCCGGGGATCGATCACTTCCGATTCCGGGAGGATCATCACCGGCCCGCCGCCGGGAACCCTATTCTACGGCCGGCATGTTGGGATTTGATGAGACCCGGGGAAAATGATAATGAAAGGGGCGCATAGGCAGTTCCAGATTGGAAAATTTTGTCAAAACAAAATATTTAAAGCTTCGGAGCAGGTGACGACATGTTTTACCGGTATTTGGATTCCCCCATCGGACGACTGTTTCTGGCGGGAGATGAGGGCGGCCTGAAACTGATCAGCTTTCCAAACGGAAAAAAAACCTATGAACCCGAGGCGGACTGGGAGGAGAAAGCCGAAGCCCTGTCGGAAGCGGCCCGCCAGTTGACCGAATATTTTGAAGGAAAACGGAAACAGTTCGATGTAAAGCTCTCTCCGGCGGTGACTCCGTTTCAGGGCCGGGTGCTTCAAGCGCTTCAGGAGGTCCCCTTCGGCGAAACCGTCACCTACGGGGAGCTGGCCCGGCGAATCGGTCAGCCCAAAGCTTCCCGGGCCGTGGGGATGGCCAATGCCCGAAACCCGATCCCCATCGTGATCCCCTGCCACCGGGTCATCGGCAAGAGCGGAAAACTGACCGGATACGGCGGCGGGCTGGACATCAAGCAGGCTCTGCTGAATCTGGAGCAGGGGCATCGGTGACGGAGAAAAGCGCGGTTATTTATTGCCTGTCGGCAGAAATTTTCCTCGCTCCCCGGTTTCGGTGATTCCCTGGGAAATGACCAGCTTTTTTCCGATCTGAATGCCGTCTTCGAGCACGTCGGCATCGGTGCGCAGGGGGTTCCGGCGCAACGATGTGGTGCGAGGGTAGCGGCGGGCCATGTATCGGTCCAGCTGAGGATCTTCCATTTTCACCAATGCACTCGATTCCGGCGCCCTTTGCTCGGAGCGGATTTCGGCGGCCAGTTTGGACCGGAATCCTTGGATGATGCCGATGGCGAAATCGGTTTTCCGGTATCGGGTGAGCCCCTTGTTCCGGTTGTAGGAGGTCCACTGTCCGTCGATGTAGTGGCGGACGAAATCATGGACATAGGCCGCCATCTGCACATTCTGGGCGGTGCCGCTGATCTCCAGGACCCGGCCCATTTTTCCCTTCTCCAGCACGTAAGTCGGGATCCAGATTCCCTCCACGAAATAATATTCCCGAATCAGAGCGGACAGTGCGTAGGCCTCGCGAAAATGGCGCAGGGCCGGTTCGCCTAGAAAGACGCTCACGAAATCCCGGTCCCGGCGATGTTCCAGAAGGTCGATGTTGTGCTTGGCAATGAGCTGATGGGCCTTGATCATGGCCGCCTCCGCCTCATGCCGGTTTCGGCTCTGGGCCAAGGCCAGCAGCTTTCGAATGCGGATCAGGATGCGGTCCTCCTCCCGAAGGGTTTCCTTTCCGATTCTTTCGTGCAGGGGCGGGTAATCGCCCGATGCCTTGGGATTGGCCCGAAGCAGGAGGCAGGCCCTCTGAAAGGCGGGGCCGTGGGGTTTTTCGTTATAGGCGCCAAAGACCTGATGTGTGAACTGATGAGCGATTTCATGGTGCAGCACCTCCAGGACGCTGTCCCAGGGGTGGTTGAGAACGAACTCGCGGCTCAGACAAATTTCACGTTTTTCAGCGGACCAGTACCCGAGCCGGGAGGACATGGTTTCCAGGCGGAACATCGGTTTCATCATGGCCCGGCGGTATTCCGACGAGAGCCAGATCAGGGCCCTTTCCCACTCCAGGGACAGGCCGTGAAGGATTTTTCGTTCCAGCGCTTTTTGAATCGAGCGGGCTCGGTTCTCTGAATCGGAGGGTGTCATTCGGGGTCCTTCCATTTTTTTCTTGGGTTTCAACAGAGGCAATCCATAGCCTCCCCTTGCGATAAGTTCAAGAAAATTTTCGGTCTTACTCATCGTTTCGTCAAAGCCTGAATGATGGAGGCCGGCCCGGGATATTCTCCCGGGCCGGGAAGCTGTTTGAGCGAAAGCGAGTTCTTGCCGGGCCGGGAGAATATCCCGGAGCGGCCGGAACGGCGACCCTGTCCAAGTCTTCCCTCCAATTTAACGCAATTTTAACCTGTTCTTAGCACCCCCCTAATATGAATGGGCTATATTATCGGCATTACCGGAACGAGCGGGAAACGGCTTTCAAATGATCCGACCATATTCTTCTGGAAGGGGTGGAAGAATAAGAAGTTCCGGATGGGAAATCCAGCTGATCGAAGTGAAAAACTGTATTGTGATAATAATCAAAAAAAGAATTCAGGGTCATGAAATCTTCACGATGAAGGAGGCCTCATGAGCGCAGTCACTATGCTGGCGCCGTCCGGCGGGGAAGGGGACCGGTGGACCCCGGAGACCTGGACGGCCGGGGAGCTGCCTCGGATTCTGGATCTCTTGGGGACCGGACCCCATGCCCCGCCGGAGCTGTTCGCGGAGGCGATCCCCTTTACCCTCAACGACACGACCGCCGGGGCTGAAAACGAGCTTCAGGCGGTGGTGATCGGCGACCGGGACCGGGTCGATTTTCCCCTGACCATCGAAGCCTCGAACTATTTTCAGAACCTGCGCAAACGGGCCGAGGCCGGGGATACCTCCCGACGGCTCCTGAATGACCTTCAGAACTACCTCGACGACAATCCCGACCGGGTCTGGGAAAACAGCTGGGTCCGGTTTTCCCGGGCCCGGTTGAGCCGGTTCGCCGACACCGTGTTCAGCCGGGACTTGAAGGCGGATAAGGCGCTGGCATGCGGTCCGGAACGGAGCGATGCCTGCAAATTCACGCCGGTTCTTTGTGGGGAAGCCCAGGTGCGGGTCCCGGTCAGCTATCTGCTCAAGCTGGCTCTGGCCGATGCCGTCGGCGCCCCTGACGAGGTCCATCCCACCGTTCGAACGACCGGTGAGCGGCTTATGGGCCATTTTTTAAACGACAACTCCTCGCCGGAGATTTTTTCCTTCTATCCGGTTCCGGTCACCCGAAGCTTCGGCATGGGCAAGGGGGTCGCCCGGGAGACCCTGAAGCGGTTTCT
>JAABSQ010000429.1 GCA_011390315.1 Desulfobacteraceae bacterium | reverse complement strand
GGAAAAAGAATTCGGAACGCTGCTCGGGCCCGGCCTTCCGCCGGATCGCATCAGCGGCTTTTACCGGCTTCAGGAGGCGCCTTGGTATCTGCTGATCATCGCCCCCGGCCGAGAAATTTTCAAGCCGATCATTCGTTTGCGAAATTTTTATTTCCTCATGGGCGCCGGGTTTATCCTGGTCATCCTCCTGCTGATCCGCTGGGTGACCGGCCGGACGGTCGCCGATATTCGAGGGGTGTCCGAGACCGCCTGTCGAATCGCCGGCGGCGAACACCAGGACCCGCTGCTTATCACCAGCCGGGATGAAGTGGGAGAATTGATCGGAAGCTTCAATACCATGCTGGTCAAGCTGGAAGAACGGGACCGGCTCAAAAGCGCCATACACCTGGCCAGGGAGGTTCAGCAAAACCTGCTGCCGGACAATTCCATGCGGCTGAACCGTCTGGATATTGTGGGAAAAAGCATCTATTGCGATGAAACCGGCGGAGACTATTATGATTTCATTCCATTTTCCGATTCCGAAGAGGGTCGTATCGGGATTGCGGTGGGAGATGTGGCCGGGCACGGCATCTCCGCGGCCCTGCTCATGGCCACCGTCCGGGCGCTTCTGCGGTGCCGGGCCACTTTGCCCGGAAGCATCTCCGAGATCATGACCGACATCAACCGGCTGCTGTGTCTGGATACCGGGGACAGCGGCAATTTCATGACCCTGTTTCTGATGGTGATCGATTCCGCAAAGGGGGAAATCCGATGGGTACGCGCGGGCCATGATCCGGCTTTCATTTACGATCCCGACACGGATGCCTTTATCGAACTGACCGGTGAGGGATTTGTGCTCGGCGTGGATAATGACTGGAAATTCGAGGAATATACCTACTCAGGCTGGAAAGAAAACCAGATGGCGCTCATCGGAACCGACGGCATCTGGGAAACGGAGAATCCACAAGGGGAACCATACGGCAAAGAACGATTGCGGAATCTTCTCCGCCGGCATCATGCGGATACCCCGGCCCGGGTGATGCGCGCCGTCATCTATGACCTCGCTGCTTTTCGGGGAGACGCCAAACAGGAGGATGATGTCACCATGGTCATCATCAAAGGAAGCAATGGATGATATGCCAAATTCGACATTAAAAATCGGCACGGTTTTAAACGACAAATGGGTGATCGTCGAATTTATCGCCAAAGGCGGAATGGGAGAAGTCTACCGCGCGCACCAGCCGAACCTCAAACGGGATGTCGCCGTAAAGGTGATCTCCAGAGGATTTCTTGAATGCATCGAGGATGAAGAGGAGGTTCAAACCGCCCTGGAACGGCTTCGGCGGGAGGTCCAGGTCATGGCCGGGCTGCGCCACCCGAATATCGTACAGATCATCGACTACGGTTCGGATACGATTCAGGAAAACGGAAAAAAAACGCCGATCGAATTCATCGTCATGGAGTTCATCCCCGGCAACACCCTTCGGGCCACCATGTCCGAACTGGGATTCGATCCTGAAGAAGGGATGACAAGAGACTGGCTGGTCTCCTTTTTCCTGCCGGTTCTGGACGGCGTCGAAAACGCCCACAAGCTGGATATTATCCATCGGGACCTGAAGCCCGAAAACGTGCTGATGGATCGAACCGTTCCGAAGATCGTCGATTTCGGCCTGGCCCGCTCCTGCCGGTGGCGCTCCGTCACCCAGTCGATGGACATGAAAGGGACCCTGATGTACATGCCCCCGGAACAGTTTTCCGATTTCCGGCGGACCGATGAGCGATCGGATATCTACGCCCTGGGCAAAATCATCTATGAGGCGGTGGTCGGAAAACTGGGCGCCAAAGGCCCCCATTTCAAACAGGTGCGCCTCGATGATCCGGAAACCCCTTTTTTCCAGGAGATCGACCGGATTATCCAAAAGGCCACGGCAGAGGAACGGTCGGAAAGATACCAGTCGATTGAAGAGCTGAGAAGCGCTCTCCTTCAAGCGCTTTCCATACTGGAAAAACAAAAGAGGATTCCTGTTTCTTCCCCTTTTTTTAACCGACCCAGATGGATTTGGGTAGGAATCATTATCGCCGTGGCCTCCATGGGGCTGATGAGCCTCTGGCATATGATGGGAAACCCGGGTTCGGAAACCGCCCTTCCCCCGGCCCGGACGATTTCCACTGAATTTTCGAGCATTGAAAACAACATCGAGCAGGCGGAACCGATTATCACCGAGGATGAAATGACGCTTCGATTCGTTCCCGGGGGAGATATCGACCTGCCTGAATCGGAGGGACAAACGGTGACGGTCGAGTCTTTTTACATGGATGAAACACCGGTGACCAATCATCAATTCATCGAGTTCTTGAATGAGAATTTATCCAAAATCACTGTCGCCAAGGGCATTGTCATCGGTGAAGGATCCGTCTGGCTGCTTTTAGGGGAGGTTCTGGAAGGGTATGATCCCATCGGGTTCAAAGAGGACGGATTCTTTGTCAGCCATTCGGGTCATTCCGCCTGTCCGGTGCTTCGGATAACCGCTTTCGGCGCGGCAGCCTTTGCAAAACACTATGGAAAACGGCTGCCGTCGGAACGGGAATGGCTATACGCATACCGGAAGGGCCTGGCCTATAGTGAGGGGAATTCGGATCTGATCGATAAAAAACCGATTCCAACGCCGGTGATCCTTTTTGAAGCCAATCCTTTCGGAATTCGAGGCCTGAACCAGGGCATCAATGAATGGGTGGTCCGTTCACCCGGCATTGAAATGGGCAGCGATTCCGAACCTGAATTTGCGGTTGCCGGAAATGCCAGGATAAAAGACCCGAAAAGCCCGGTTTACCGGATCGAACGATACCCGTGGGAAGCTTTCAGGGACGTCGGTTTCAGATGTGTGTTGACACCCCCCGGGAAGGAACCCTTCGAATCGCAGGAAAACATCCAGGAAAACATCAATGATGAAACGGGGAACACCCGATCCGAAGACAGCAACGGCGAAGGAAAATAAAATGAAACGTTCTGCATTCACAGCCTCCGTTTTCCGGGTCGCTTTCATGATCCTGCTGCTGGAAAGCGCACCGGTGATAAGCGCCGACACGGCCGCACCATCCGCCCAAGGGGACCTGGCGGAAAGACTCGCGAAGCAGCCGGCGATTCCGGAGCTGGTGATCTACGCCTATGAACACAACCCGTCCATTCAAGCGGCACGGGAGGGGTGGAGGGCTATTGTCGAACAGTACCGGATCGCCACCGGATATCCGGACCCTCAGCTGATGGC
>JAABSQ010000428.1 GCA_011390315.1 Desulfobacteraceae bacterium | reverse complement strand
GTTTTGCTCAAACGGTTACAACGGCTGGAGACCGAATAATGTCTTCACCGTTTAGGAAATCGACACTTCTGGTGGCCCTCGGCGGAAATGCCATGATCAAAAAAGGGCAGGCCGGCACCATCGATGAACAGTTTGAAAACCTTAGAACCCCCATTCGGCAGATCGCACGGCTGTCGCAGGATTATCGCATCATCATCACCCACGGAAACGGCCCTCAGGTAGGAAATCTGCTGCTTCAGCAGGAATGCTGCGACGCCGCGCCCGATCTTCCCCTGGAAATCCTGGTGGCTCAGACCCAGGGACAGATCGGGTACATGATCGAATCGACCCTCGATTCCCAACTGATGGAGATGGGGATAGAAGACAAGCAGCTTTTCGTGAGCCTTCTCAGCTACGTGGTGGTCGATCCGAATGATCCCGCCTTTTCCGATCCGTCCAAGCCGGTGGGACCCGTATTCACCGAAGCGGAGTCGGTCGGGCTTTCTTATCCGGTTCGAAAAACGCCCCGGGGCTTTCGTCGGGTGGTGGCATCCCCCCGACCGATCACGATTGTGGAAAAACGGGAGATCCAAAAACTGATTGAAATGAATTTTATCGTCATCTGCTGCGGGGGCGGCGGCATTCCGGTGATTCGTGAAGGCCGAACCTTTGCCGGAGTGGATGCGGTCATCGACAAGGATCTGGCCAGCGCCAAGCTGGCGGAAGAAGTGGGTGTGGATCTTTTTGTCATCGCCACCGATGAGGCGGGCGCCGCCCTTCATTACGGCACACCGGAGCAGCGATTTCTCGGCAAAATTTCCGTCCGCGAGGCCGAACAGTTCCTGTCCCGGGGTCAATTTCCTGCGGGATCCATGGGTCCCAAGGTGGAAGCGGCGATCCGGTTTGTCAGCGCCGGGGGACATCGGGCGGTGATTACCGCCGTCGACCGAATCGAAGCGGCGGTCACGGGGCAAGCGGGCACAATATTGGAAACTTAAATGTGATTTACCTACCATTTTAGCGGGTTGAATTTTGCTCAAAAAAGTTATTGCTTTTTTTTCAGGTTTATGCCACCAAATTGTTAAGCTTCATTATCCACAATGATTAAGAAGGTGTTTGGTTTTATATCTCAGTGCAGTGGAATGCCCTTACTGGGAATATCTCTAATTTTTTAAATTATTTTTTCGATTTCCAAGAAAAAGCCGGGCCTGCCGGTAGACAGGTGCGGAAAGCCTATGGGTTTCTTCAGAAACAGCCGGGTTGCCTTGGATGAAGGCAATTCGGCTGTTTTTCTATTTTAGGGCTAAAAACCGGAATGGGTTGCAGTGTGATACCGATCCCACCATTTTGGCTTTCAGGTTTTTTTCGGGAAGCCATGAAAATCAAAAAGACGATTCTCCTTTGCGGGGTTTTGCTTTTTATGCCTCAAGGCCTGTATGCCGTGCCCCACTCCGGCGAATTTGATCCCATCTTCTGGGAAACCCGATGCGAGTGCGAGGAAGACTGGTATTGCGGTTTTCTTTTTCAGCTACGTTCTGACATGTCTTCCGATATCGGCTGTCAATGGCTTTCCATGAATAAGTATCCGGGGTGGGAGAGATACCCGGCGGCGCCCCTTGAATTTTCAAATTATGAGTACCGGTATTTCAAACCGAATACCGCTTCACAAGAATCCGACAGCAGTCGTGATCCGCTGTTTCCGGAAAAAGTAAGGCATTCTGAAAAGCCGGGTTCTCAAGAGAAGGGGGATGAAGACAGTATACTGCAACCGTTGGAAATCGAAACGCAGTCAGATGAAGAGACGGATCTGGTCAAAGACAGCCGGCCGGCGCCGGCGGATCATTTAGGGCAAGCGGATGAACCGAAGAACGATAGAAGGGTTCAGGAAAAAGCGATTTTGGATGCTGCTGAGCAAGAGGTGAATCATAAGCCGCCGCAGTCCATTCGCCCATCTTCAATAAATTATCCGGAGAAGGTTTCAGCAGCCAAGGATAAAAGAGAAACGCAGGCCCCCTTCCCAAATGTTTACAAATCGCCGACTCAAAAAGAAGCCGCTCCCACAAAATCCCGTAGCTCCCAGAGTAATTCCAGTAATTCCGCCCCAAAAAAGATTGTCGAAATCGATGATATTTCGATTTATGATCCGTATTTAGGGGCGTCAATCCAAACTGAAAACTCGGTATCCGCTCTTTTGCCTCAGGGAACAGATTTTAATCTGGAGGATTTGAAAGAGGGGCCTTCTCGGGGACCGCTGATGACGAGCCGATACAAAATGGAATCCATTAAGATAAACATCGAAAATGGCGGATTGGGCGATGCATTGTGGGTGGTGATCGCATTCAGTATCGAGAAAATGTTCTTGATTTTTTCGAAATTTACAGCCGCATTTAAGTACCTGATGAACCCCTTTTCCTTTTTCGGGGTTGCGATATGCGCCATGGTGTTGTTGGGCATCAGTCAGACTCATCGAGAATAAAAAAATAAGCAGCCAGGTTTTCTCCCCTTTTCTTTTCAACCGAATCTTCATCAGCCCTATTGTCCCTTCGCATTTCTTCTTTTTCCTTGACCCCGCAGAGCTCTTTCCTCTATGTCCTGGAACCGGAGTATTCGATTCCTCGGCCGAAATCTGTTTCCGATAAAGAGAAAGAAGGAAAACCCGATCATGCACGATATCGTAGCGTTGACCAAAGACCTGATCCGATTCAAGACCATGCACTCCAATCCGGAGGAAATCCGCTCCTGCGCCCAGTTTATCGGTGATTACCTGAAGAGCTTCGGCGCGGAGTACACCCTTCTGGAATCCAATGGGGTTCCCTCCGTCCTGGCTTTGCCCGAAAACGGTCATACCCCGATCCTGCTGATGAGCCATATCGATGTGGTGGATGCGCCGGATGATCTGTTTGAACCGAAAGAAAAGCGCGGAAAGCTTTATGGACGCGGGGCCCTGGATGACAAGTATGCGGTGGCGCTGTCCCTGGTGTTGTTCAAGATCCATTTCGAGGCGCTTCGGAAACAAGGCAAAACCCGGGCGGAAATGCCTTTCGGGGTTCTGATCACCGGCGACGAAGAGGTCGGGGGAAGCAACGGTGTGCAGCATGCCTTGAAACAGTTCAAGGCCGATTTCGCCATCGCCTTGGACGGCGGCGGGTTGAACAACATCGTGGTCAAGGAAAAAGGGATTTTCCGGCTCAAACTGATCGGCCGGGGAAAGGCGGCCCACGGGTCCACCCCCTGGATGGGAGACAATGCCGTGGAAAACCTGATGGCCGACTACGAGCGGA
>JAABSQ010000427.1 GCA_011390315.1 Desulfobacteraceae bacterium | reverse complement strand
TGGTTTTTCCTGGTCGTTTTCCTGGCGACCTGGGCCGGGGGCATCTGGCTGAGCCCCTTGGGGCCGAATCTCTGGGGCGTTTACTGGCTCCCCTTTCTCGGGGTCGGTCTGGTCACCGTGCTTCTGCTGGCCGCATTTGCTCCCCGCCGCCCCCCTCGCAACCGTCATGACACGCTGGACATGCTGGACAAGATCGAGGAAGAAAAAGAATTCAAGAAGGTGGCCGGCATCTCCATGGGAATTTTATTCGCGGCCCTGGCGGTGATCCTTCGGTATCTGACCCGGTATTAACGCGAGAGGGGAATCCATGACGCGACCGCTTTACACCACCGATCAGACCCTGTGCTATGACGCCGCCGGAGAAATCATTCCCTGTGGGTCCACGCTCCAGGACGGCGCCTTTAAAACCGGCCCTCCCTGGCCCGATCCCCGGTTCAGGATCGAGAATGAGATCGTCCTGGACCGACTGACCGGCCTCGCCTGGACCCGCCATGCGGCCCCCGCCGAGTTTCCGCTCTCCTGGGAAGAAGCCATCGATTACATTCGGGAAATAAACGCCGAACGGGCTTTCGGGTCCGGCGACTGGCGCCTTCCCAACCGCAGAGAACTGTTCAGCCTGGTCAGCCACGCGAACATCAACCCTTCACTGCCGGCGGACCACCCGTTCACAGAGGTTTTCTCAGGATATTACTGGACCGCCACCACCTGTGCCCGACTTCCCGGGCAGGCCTGGTATGTCCATATGGGGGGCGCCCGGCTGTTTAAGGGAATGAAGCACGGCTCCTACATGGTATGGCCGGTTCGCAACTACGAAGCCGACCCGATCCTCCCCGGCGCCGGCCAGTCCACCTGCTATGCGGCCTCCGGTGACCCCATCCCCTGCGGCGGGGTCACGGCCGGTAGAAAATCCAAAACCGCATTCCCCTGGCCGGAGCCCCGGTTTTCAGACGAGTCCGAGGTCCTCACCGACCATTTGACCGGTCTGATGTGGACCCGAAACGCCGATATCACCGAAGCCCCGGTGAGTTGGAACACCGCCCTGGAGGCGGTTGCCGCCATGAACGATCGATCCGCATTCGGTTTTGATGACTGGCGCCTGCCCAACATCCGCGAACTGGAGAGCCTCACCGATATGGGGGCCCATTCCCCGGCCATCGCCTCGGCTTCCCGGTTCGAAAATATTCGGGAGTTTTACTGGTCCTCCACCACCAGCGCCTATGACCCGCCTTACGCATGGACCCTGTATACGGTGGACGGAAATATTGGAGTGGGTTTCAAACGAAAGGCCGATTTTCATGTCTGGCCGGTGCGGAAGACGGCGTTCGGCCGCGGGATATATGCCGACGAGACCACCTGAGCCCTCAACCGAGGCCGGGCTCAGGGGTGTCGGAAAATGTAAGAAGAAGAATAAAGGATTCGATTAATCGGAATAGCCGCTGCCCACGATCATGCCGTCCTTGGTTTTGCGGACGTATGTGTGTTTCTGACTCCCCTTCCATTCATAATCGACCCAGTTGCCTTCGGGAGTGGCTTTGATCAGCTCCACATACACCGGTTCCGCCTTTTCTTTAAGACTCTCGCCGGTCAATGACGGATGCACCAGCAGATGGCCGTCCTCTTCCATGATGAAGACATAGTAGGGCTCCCTTTTGGCGGCTTCGGTAAAATCTTCGGCTTTCTTTCCGCCGTCCAGGGCCACCACAATCTCATCCACCTGCGTCTTGATGGCCTCCTTGTCCGCCGCAAATACACCGCCTGCAAAACAGGCCGCCAAGACCAATCCCAACACAACGACTGCACATCTCTTCATGGTTTTCTCCTCTCTTTTCATTGAACGGTTCGGCTTTGATCATGGTTTCAGCCAAGCCTGAATGATATACAGGATGGCCGAAACGGTCATCATGCCGAACGGTTCCTTGGTTTCCCTGTATCTAACCGGATACAGGATTGCTCACAGCCCACCCCGAAGAGCCGGAGTGAGTGCAAAAACAATCTCACCGATGGAAATGTGGATCTTAAAACCTGAAACGAGTGTGGAACGTCTTTGGATCATCTCCCGGCATTCAGTTTTCCGATGACGCATTTGTCAACTGAACCCCGCTCAAGAACGCGAGAAAATAACTGTGAAGAAAAGGGTTCGAGAAGGTCTTTTGCCGGAATTGGAAGGAACTGGAAAAGGCGGAATCTCGAAGATTCCGCCTTTTAAAAGAAAACCGCTGAAAGAAGGGTGATACTTTCAGCCTTGAAAAACAGGTAATCTATTTCTGAAGCTCCATGGGCTGGCCGCAACACACCAGTTCTCCTTCACCGGCTTCTTTTACTTCGACCACCTGACCACATGCTTCACATTTATAGACTTGACCTTTTTCTCCCATTTAAGTGACCCTCCTTTTCTATTATAAAGATACAGGTAATGGTAACTACTTTGAAGGATATTACCGAAAAGCATCAAAAAAACAATACGTAAAAACCCGTATTTTCCGAGTATGGCGGATATTTGCGTTCACACCTGCTCCGAATCGATCATTCGGCCAAGAGGGGTGGAAAATACGAATTTTTGCATTTCAATCTACTCGATAGGCGGTATTGTGAAACGCATTCCATCCGCCATACTCTCAAAAGAAAACCCAACGAAAGAAAATCCAACACTCATTTTCAAAGGAGAACACAGATGGAACGTATTGCCCAATTCAAAGAAACCATCGGATTGAACGCCAAAACGGGAAACACCTGTTTAATCATATTCAAAAACAACCCGATCCCTTATGTCGGAATCCCCACCCCGTCCAGCACCGATGAGGATGAATTCGTATTTCGAATTTTGGAACCCGAGGATAAAGAGGGAATTTACACATTTTCTTACGATGAAATCGAAACCCTCAAAAAACGATAGGCATCCGGGTGAAGCGGGACAAGCATCTTTCGAACCATTCCCCGCATTCGCCCGACACCTTCTTCAGGATGGAAACGGCAGGACTTTGTCTGAGAAGAGATAGCCGGTGAGTTCCCGATGAAAGGCATCGTCCCGCCGGCGGATCCACTCGATCAGCATGGCCGCATTTTGTTTTCCCTTATCCCGGTTTTCAGCCAGGACCGATTTGAGTTGCGGATCATCACAGGATTCGATCTGGCGCTCATACCATTCCAGCGCCTCTATCTGCTCTTTGAGCAGTCGAATGGACTGTTCATCGGTTGATTGATCCCATAGGGACTGGTCTCTTTCCTCCACCAAGGTACGGTACCTGCTGCGATCGATCACTATCCTTCTCCCCTG
>JAABSQ010000426.1 GCA_011390315.1 Desulfobacteraceae bacterium | reverse complement strand
CGATCTCCACCCGGACCCCCGGAATGGGACGGCCCACGCTGCCCGGCCGGTGGGCCGCCGGGCAGTTCATGGTCACTGCGGGCGCGGTTTCGGTAAGCCCGTAGGCATCATAGACCGGAATCCCCACATCCTCAAAGAAATAGCCGATCGCCACGTTCATGGTGGCGCTGGCGGTGAGAGACCCTTGAAGCCGCCCGCCGAACCGTTCCCGGATTTTTTTGAAGACCACCTTGTCCGCCAGCCCGAACTTGAGATTGGTCAGGAAATCCGATTTCCCTTCTGCGGCCAGGGCGCGCCGTTTTTTCCCGGCCTCCACCCCCATGACGAACAGTTTTTTGGCCAGGCCGCCGGTTTCTTCCATTTTGGCCCAGAGCCCGTCATAGATCTTGTTGAATACCCTCGGCACGGCGATGAGGAAGGTCGGCCGCACCTTGGCCATGTCTTCGGCCACGGTGTCGACACTCTCCACAAAACCGATGGCGGCGCCCAGGCTGCAAAAATTGTAGAGTTCTGCGGTTTGCCCGTAGGAATGGGCCCAGGGCAGGATGGAGAGGCTCACGCTTTCGGCGGTCAGATCGTTCGGAAAGAGCTGCTGCCCCGCCAGATAGTTGCTGGTGAGATTGCCGTGGGAGAGAATCACCCCTTTGGGATTGCCGGTGGTGCCGGAGGTGTAGATCAAAACGGCGATGTCTTCCGGCGAAGGATGGGTCGAGGGAACCGGATGATCCCGGCCGATCCGCTCCAGTTCGGCCATGGAGGATTCCCCCTCTCCGTCGATTCGGTAGATCCCCGCCAGGCCGGGAAGCGCATCCCGGAATCCCTCCACCCGGTCCTGAATCTCGGGTTTGGCGACCAGAAGCACCTTGATGCCGCTGTCTTCAATGATGTATTGCCAGATTCTGGGGAGCTCCTTTTCGTACATGGGCACGAATCGGGCCCCCAGGCCATAGGCGGCAAATGCGGCGATGGCCCATTCGGCCCGGTTGTCGGCGATGATCCCCACCCAGTCGCCCCGGCCCACGCCGGCTTGGGCCAGTCCTCCGCGCAGATGGTCGATGCGTTCGCCCACCTCCCGATAGGTCATCCATTCGTATTCGCCCTTCGGGTTTTTGGTCCCGAAAAGCGGGTTGTCCGGAAATGCGGCCACGCTCGCCTCGATCATTTCCACCAGGTTGCCCGGTTTTCCATTTTGGATCATGATTGCGTCTCCCCCCTTTTGGCTGATTCTCAATGCGAATTTTTGCGGATAATTCATGAACCGATTTTGAACGCGCTTTTTTTTTACCCCAATGGATGTCGGGTTTGAAGTACGCGTCGCATGTTATAATCGGTTTTCCGGTTTGATGACATTATGGGTTCATTTCATATCGTTCTTTGAGGGCATATACCCGATCTTGCCAAATTTTCTGAAACCGTTCGGGATTCCGGACCGGTTTTCGCACCATCTTCAGGCAGTGTTCCATTTGGGCCTCGGAGGCGCCGGATTTGGAATAGAGATCCATGGCGTACCGGGTGAAGTCCCGGACCATAAAGTCGAAGATCCGGTCCAACAGGTCGTCTTCCACCCCGTCAAGGTCGGCGATTTCAATAATGAGCTGACCGTAGGCCACCAGGGTGAAGAGTTCGCCTATGGTGAGCAGAAAGTCCATGTTTTTGGACTGTTCTTCGGTGGGGGTGGCTTTCAGCAGAAGGCCCTTGAGGGCTTCGATCTGATCTCTGAAAATCTGAATGTTGGGCAGATCCCGGCTGGCGTAAGCGGTATTGAAATCATGGAACTGAATTTTTCCCAGCCCCTTGGTGGGACCCTGATTGAAGAGAAAGGCGTCGTCGGCCGCATCATTTTGCCGGGGAATCTCGGGAAATTCCCCCGGGTTGAAGAAGTAGTTGGCCATGAACTTGATGATCAGGGCCATGTTGACATGAACGGTCCCTTCCAGCTTGGGCAGGGCCCGAATGTCCCGGGCCGCCATTTCAAAATAGGTGTCCTTTTCGAATCCCTTGGCCGCGATCACATCCCAGAGCAGGTTGATGACCGTTTCGCCCTCGGTGGTCACCTTCATCTTGACAATGGGATTATAGAGCAGATAGCGGCGGTCCTTCGAAGAAGCCGACCGCATGTAGTCGATGGCCCGGGACGAAAACAGCTTCATGGCCAGCAGCCGGGTGTAGGCATCGGTGAACAGCTCCTGGATATGGGGGAAATCGGTGACGTATTTGCCGTAGAGATTTCGGTTGGCCGCATGGGTGATGGCCTCGTAAAAGGCATGGGTGCAGATCCCGATGGTGGCCCAGCCCAGGTTGAATTTGCCGATGTTGACGGTGTTGAGGGCCGCATCCCAGGCATCCCGTCCTCGGGAGAGGATCTCCTGATCGGTAATCGGATAGGAGTGGAGGGCGTATTCCGCCACGTAATTCTGGGAGTTGACCACGTTTTTGACGCATTCGTAGTGGGGATGGTCGGTCTCCACGGCGAAGAAGACGTATTCGTCGGTATCCGAATCCCGGCCGAAGGTGGAGACCAGGGCCGCCTGGTTGGCGTTGCCGATGTAGTACTTGCCGCCGTCGGCCACGTATTTGCCGTCTCCCAGCGGGGTCAGCATCATTTCCGATGAATAGAGGTCCGCGCCGTGGGCCTTTTCCGAGAGACCGAATGCGAAAATGCCGCCTTCATCCAGCAGACGGGCGGTTTTTTCCCGCATGGCGGTGTTGGGGCTCATCCAGAGGGGTCCCAACCCGAGGATGGTGACCTGCCAGGTGTACCAGTACGGCAGTCCGTAAAACCCCAGAATTTCATTCAACGCACAGTTTCGCGCCGTGTCCCATCGTTTGTTGGAATCCCCGTCCGCCTGTTCGGCCGGGGTCAGCAGCGTGGCGAAGAGCTTGTGTTTCGCCTGAAATTCGAGGAAATCGGCGTACCAGCGGCGCTCGTGGTCATCCTCCTTGAGTTTGGCTTTTCCTTTATTTTCAAAAAACCGAATGGTCTCGCGCATCAATTCCCGGGAGGTCGGGTCGAGATGGTCAAACCGGTCTTCGTGGGGATTCAACAGGTCCATGGGGGGTCTCCTTCAAAGAATAGGTGAATTTGGTTTGCATGCGAACCGTCAGGGCCTGAAAAGGGTCAGATCAGGTCCTTTAAAAACCGTTTGAGCAGCAGCTGTTCTTCGGCGGTGAAACGATCCAGCAATTCCTGGTTGGCTTTTTTGCGCTCCTTGATCAATCTCTGCTTCATTTGATTGGCCTTATCCGAGGGATAGATTCGAAAAGCGCGCCGGTCTTCA
>JAABSQ010000425.1 GCA_011390315.1 Desulfobacteraceae bacterium | reverse complement strand
GAGATGGTGACGTAGACCCCCTCGAATTCGGTGGTGGTCGCATCCGTCAAACTCAACGACAGATCACCGGTATTTCCACCGCCGCCGCTGCCGCTGCATGCAACCGTCATCAGAACATAAAACAGCGCCAGAAATACAATTCCATAACTTGATTTTTTCATTTTTTAGACCTCCCGATCTATTGAAATAAAATGATACATCTTCAACAACCTGATCGAGATAAACATTATGGGCAAAAAAAATCTGTGAACAAATACCGTCTCAAAAAATTTAACTTGCTGAATTTTAAACCAATAAATTATAATAATATTTATAGGAGTTGGTAGAGAGCCGACGGGGGTAAGCGGTTCAGTCGGGGGTCGAATGGTCCAAGGCCCGCCGGTCGGCTTTGGCAGGATCGTTTCTGATGATGGGTTCTGATATGTATTGTCGAATGCCGAGGTTTCGTGCATCCGCTTCGGAAATGATTTCACTGAATCCGGTGCAGAGATGATCGGTTTGTCCGGGGTCAGCTCAAGAATTGGCTCGGCCGGTAAATGCCTGAAAGAGCCGGGAGATGATCAAAACCCTCCGGCAATTCGCCCGATAAACTCCAGAAACGGGGAAGGAAAAACCCCCATCCACACAAGCAAAACCATTACAATAATTCCGGCCGCTCGACCCGGAAGGGGTGGCTCCGGAACCGGAATCCCGCCGGTTCGGGGAGAAAAGTACAACGCAACGATCACCTTCAGATAGACATAGACGGAGACGATCGCGGCCAGGATGCCGATCACGGCCAGGGCTTCGAACTCGCCTGAAAGCGCGGCCCGAAAGAGGACGAACTTGCCGAAAAACCCGCCGGTGGGCGGAAGCCCCGCCAGCGAGAGGAGAGAGACCGCCAGCACACCGCCGATGAGCGGGTGTGAGAATCCGATGCCGCGGTACGCCGCCAGGTCTTCCCGATCCGCGGTTTCCGGATCAACAGGGGAGAGCAGGGCCACCGAGCCGAAAACACCCAGGTCCATCAGGCCGTACACGGCGGCATAGAACAGAAACGGGCCGGGGCCGCTTTCCCGAATCGCCAAAAGCGCCATCAGCAGATATCCCATATGGGCCATCGAGGAATAGGCCAGCAGCCGTTTCAATCGCTCCTGGGTGAGGGCCGCGATATTTCCCCAGACCATGGTGAGGGCGGCGATGATCCAGAGGACCGGGGTGATGAAGTCCCAGAGCCACTCGGCCGAGGCGGTTCCGAACCGGACCAGGGCCGCCAGCAGGCAGAGCTTGGCCCCGGTGGACAAGAACGCGGTGATCGGCGCGGGGGCCCCCTGGTAGACATCCGGGGTCCAGAAATGAAACGGGACCAGGGAGAGCTTGAAACCGATCCCCACCAGGAGGAGACTGAATCCCAGAAGGATCAGGTTCTGCTGGGCCGGAACGGCGTACGGGCCCAGGCTGTCGGCGATCACCATGCTGCCGGTGGCGGCGTACAGCACCGCGATGCCGAAGGCCAGAAAGGCGCCGGCCACCGACCCCATGATGAAATACTTGAGGGCCGCTTCGCTCGATCCCGGCTGCCGGGTGGAAAGGGCGATCAGGACGTAAAAAGAGATCGATAGAAACTCCACCCCCAAGAAAAAGGCCAACCAGTGAAGGGCCCCCGCCGTCAGAAACATCGACAGAGCCGCAAACAGAAGAATGCCGTAGAATTCATCTCCGGAAAATCCCTTGTGCCGGGCATACTGCCGGGCGAAGAGAAGCGCCAGAATCGTGATGACCGCCAGCAGAAGATAGAAATAGGCCCCGAAGGCATCGATATCCAGCATTTTATTGGGATTTTTCGCCCCCTGAGGAAAGAAAAACACCGTCAATCCGGCGAGAAAAACCGCCGCCAGCGCCATCCCGAACAGCAGATCGGCCGGTCTTTCTTTAAGGAATCCCCCGGCGCAGAAGACCAGAAACCCGCCCATTCCCAGGCAGATGTGGGGCAGCATGCTCAATAACCAGTCGGACATCGTTCCCATTCCCTATGATTTTGCTGTGAATGAACCGCATAGGTATTCGTTATCAAATCAGAAGCCCTCCCGAGCGGTATTCAGGGCGCTTTTTTCGTTCTCAGCCGGGGGGATTCGTCCCTCCGGCGACATAGCCCGCATTCCGCTGCCGACCCTTGGCAATTGTTGCCTCAGTTTGCTCCACTCGCCATATAATCCACCGTCCCGCCATTCCCCCCGAGCAAGTCCACCAAATGATCCACCGACGGATTCAGCAAATCCAGCAATGGACCCGGATGAAGCCCGATCCAGAGCACCGCCAGCGCCAGGGGGATGAGAACGGCCGCCTCCCGGGGGGTGATGTCGTTGCCGGGCATGCGGTCGTCCACCGGCCCGAACAGAAGCTTTTGGACCAGTCTCAGAAAATAGATCAGGGTCGCCACAATCCCGATGAAACCGATAATCCCGGCCGCCGGCCACTCCTGAAACGCGCCCATCAGGATCAGGATTTCGCCGATGAAGTTGTTGAGGCCCGGCAGCCCCACGGCGGCCATGGCGAAGAAGAGAAAAAAACCGCTGAAGACCGGCATTCTGTGCCACAGCCCGTGGTAGTCGCCCAGTTGGCGGCTATGGCCCCGCTCCTCCAGGATTCCCACCAGAATGAAGAGGGCCGAGGTGGTGATGCCGTGGTTGACCATCTGAATCACCGCGCCGGAGAGGGCGATCTCGTTCCAGACCGCCAGCCCCACTACGATCAGCCCCATTTGGCTGATGCTCGAGTAGGCCACGATCCGTTTGATGTCCTGCTGGGACAGGGCGATCCAGGCGATATAAAAAAGCCCCAGCAGTCCCAGGGCCAGCAGGATCGGCGCCGACCGGGCGGCCGCCGCGGGAAAAAGCGGAAACCCGAACCGAAGCAGACCGTAGGCCCCGGTCTTGAGCAAAAGTCCGGCCAGGATGACCGACCCGGCGGTGGGGGCTTCGGTGTGGGCGTCCGGCAGCCAGGTATGGATCGGCACGATGGGGATCTTGACCGCAAACCCGGCCAGAAAGGCCCCGAAGAGCCACCACTCCAGGGTCGGGCCGAGGGTGGTGTTCATGAGTTGATACCGGGTGAAGCCGTAGACCTCGGTCTGGGCCCCGTGGATCACATATAACCCGATAATCGCGATCAGCAGAAACAGCCCTCCGGCCATGCTGAAGAGGAAGAACTTGACCGCGGCCCGGACCCGGTCCGGGTGGCCCCACAGGCCGATGAGAAAAAAGATCGGGATCAGCTGAAGCTCCCAGAAGAGGTAAAACAGAAACAGGTC
>JAABSQ010000424.1 GCA_011390315.1 Desulfobacteraceae bacterium | reverse complement strand
TTTGCCGGTGCCCGGCCCGCCGTGGACGAGATAGACCATATCTTTCGGCAAACCGCCTTTGAGGATGTGGTCCAACGCCTCCACACCCGTGCCGACCTTTTCGGCGGCTGATGACGTCTCAGTCATAAATGAACTCCGTATACTCCGCAAGGAGGCGGAACATCTGTTAAGGGTAATGGATGTGTGTTGTTGAAACCATACAGCCCGGAAATGACATTCGCTCGGGGTCGGATCAGAGCAACCTTCAGCGCCCCTACATATTCGACCATTTTCCCACTATTCTGCCATGCATACCACAGTTCACCGGTTAAAACAATACAGGGAATCCCCTAAAATTTCTCTCGCGGCCCTGCAGTCAAAGGATTCCATCTTACATAAAAATAGGCTCTCCATAAAGCGCCA
>JAABSQ010000423.1 GCA_011390315.1 Desulfobacteraceae bacterium | reverse complement strand
AAAGACCGCCGGGCCAGGGTCAACCTTCTTTCGAAAGTGTAATGACTTTTTTCCTTGAAACCGCGGAAATCATTCCATTCCCGAAAAACCGCACGAGAATCGAAAGACGCTGAGGCAGCGGTTACGCCTCTCTTTTTTCAGAAAGACTTCAGCGAAGCCCTGAAACCCTTCCTGGATGGGTTATTCTTGGCGGCGGGCGTAGGCGATCTCTCCACCGATGATGGTATATTCCACTTCCGTATCCAGAATTTGATCCTCCGGCACCTGCATGATGTCCTGTGAAAAAACCGTAAAATCGGCCAGTTTGCCCACCTCGATCGACCCTTTGAGGTCTTCTTCAAATCCGGCGTAGGCCCCGGCCAGGGTATAAGAATGCAACGCCTGGTATCGGGTCATTTTCTGGTCCGGCTCAAACCCGCCCGGCGGTTCGCCTTTCAAGGTGCGGCGGGTGACCGTCGCATAAAAGTTTTCAATGGGATCGATCGGCTCCACCGGCGCATCGGTGCCGTTGACCACCACCGCCCCGGATTCCAGCAGCTTCTGCCACACATAGGCGCCTTCCTGAATCCGGGCCGCTCCCAACCGGTCGATGGCCCAGGGGCGGTCCGAAGACAGGTGGATGCCCTGCATGGAGGCGATCACCCCGTGTTGAGAAAACCGGGGGATATCCTCGGCACTGACATGCTGGGCATGTTCGATTCGAAAACGGTGGTCTTCGGCGGCCCGGGGATGTTGGTTGAATGCCTTCTCAAACCGGTCCAGCACCTCCCGGTTGGCCCGGTCGCCGATGGCGTGCATACAGGCCTGAAATCCGCTCAGGAGCGCTTTGCTGGATACCTCATAGACCCGATCCATATCGATCGTGGCGTGGCCGGTGTGGTCGGGCCGGTCGGAATAGGGTTCCAGAAGCCACGCACCGCGGGACCCCAACGCCCCGTCCGCAAACAGCTTCACCGCCCGAATGGTCAGAAAATGATCCCCCGACCCGATTTCGGGGCCGCGGGAAAACCACTGTTCCACCAGCTTTTCATCATGACCGTTGATCATCACCCAGAGCCGGATCTTGAGTTTTCCTTCTTCAAGAAAGTCACGGTAAAGAGCGATAGCGTCCCCATCCGATGAGGCGTCTCGAAAGCTGGTGATCCCGTTTTTCAGACTTTCCTGAATGGCCAATTCCAGGGCCCGGCGGTTTTGGGCTTCAGATCCGCCGGGAATATGACGACGGATCAACTCCTGTCCGTTTTCGGTAAAGATGCCGGTGGGGTTTCCGTCTGAATCCCGGATGATTTCACCGCCGGCCTCGGACCGGGTCCGGTCCGAGATACCCGCGATCTCCATCGCCCGCGCATTGGCGAAACCGGCGTGCCCGCTGGCATGGGTGAGAAAGACCGGGTTATCCGGCGACACCTTACTGAGCGCCCAATGCGTTTGAAACCCTTTTACCAAAGGCGCGGCCGGCGGGTCCCACTTGCTCTGATGCCATCCCCGGCCGATGATCCACTCGCCGGGCGGGGTTTCCCTGATCTTCATCTCCACCATCCGGACCAGTTCTTCATAGTTGCCGACCCGGCTGAGATCCAGCTTCATTTTGGCCCGGCCCAGCGCCAAGAGGTGAGCATGACTGTCGATCAGGCCGGGGGTCAGGGTTCTCCCTTTCAGATCCAGCACCCGGGTGCTTTCGCCGATCCAGGTTTCTTTTGAAGCATCATCCCCGACATATACAATGCGGCCGTCCCGCACCGCGATCATCTCTGCGGTAGGCTGGTTTCGGTTCATGGTGTAGATGGTGCCGTTGAGAATGACCAGATCGGCGTCCTCCTCCGATTCCCCGGCGAATGCCAATTGGATGCCGGAAATCAGAAGGAAAGAGACTAGAAAACAGAAAATTGTTTGGGTTTTTTTCATATCGTCACCTTTAAGGCGCCGGGAAACTGTAGGTCAATTTCGCCGCACCTTCCCGGCATAGGGGTATGCAAAGGTATAGAAAAAAAGGGGCATCTTGTACGGTTTTCTACCTTAGAATCTAAGGCGGCGTTGGTTTCATTTCAATACGGAAGGAAAGGTACCACGGTGAATAGGTAGAATTTACCTACCACTAAGCAGCCTTTTAACACTCATTGCACAACCCGCCTGCAATGACCAAATTACCAGTCAAGAGCGAACGACGACACGCAACAAATCGTCACAATGAAAAAAACAACCAACAAGGAGGCACATCATGGCCGAGAATACAGAAAGAAAAGATAAAGTCCAGAACTACATCGAATCCGATCAGGAAAGAGAAGAGGGGCATCAGGATACCCGCAGCAAGAATTTCGAGTGTGACACCCCTGATGAGCACCTCGGCTGCGACCTGGGAATCGACGTGCAGGGGTAATCCAACCAATCCACTACCAAGTAAACGGCAGAAATTTGAACTCCCGTAAATGAATAAAAATGAGAGGTGATATCATGGCTGAAAAAGTTCAAGATTACATCGAGAGTGATCAGGAGAGAGAAGAAGGACATCAGGATACCCGTGACCGGAATTTCGAATGCGAAAACCCGGATGAACATCTCGGGTGCGACATGGGCATCGATGTCCAGGGATAGCGGAAACCATTTAAAGATTCAGCCGAGGATGATCGACTCTGCCGATTGATCGCCTCTCAAAGGCAGAGCCCCAACTCGGGGCTCTGCCCAAACGGCTGAACCAATTTAACCCACATAGAAAATACCGATTCAATGCGGATGCTGTACGGCAGAATGATTGTGAGTTGACGAATCGTTTACATATAACACCTACAAACTGTTCCATTTCTCCTCCTCCGGGCAGGGTCTCTTTGAGGCTCTGCCTTTTTTGTGTGCGCCCGGCATGGCGCGATCACTTGGAGGTGCAA
>JAABSQ010000435.1 GCA_011390315.1 Desulfobacteraceae bacterium | reverse complement strand
ACCTCGTCGGGGTTGACGCCCTTGTGGGGATCTTTTTCAAAGATTTTCTTGACCCGTTCCTGAACCGCGGGCATTCGGGTCATGCCGCCCACCAGGATCACCTCGTTGATGTCCTTGGCGGACAAACCCGCATCCTTGATAGCGGTCCGGCAGGGGCCTTCGAGATTGTCAAGAAGGTCGCTCACCAGTCCTTCCAGTTTGGAACGGGTGATTCGAATATTGAGATGCTTGGGTCCGCTGGCATCGGCGGTGATAAACGGCAGATTGACGTCGGTCTCCATTGCGGTGGAGAGTTCCATCTTGGCTTTTTCGGCCGCCTCTTTCAAGCGCTGCAGGGCCATCTTATCATTGCGAAGATCGATTCCCTGGTCTTTTTTGAACTCGTCCGCCAGGTAGTCGATCAGCCGCAGGTCGAAATCTTCACCGCCCAGATGGGTGTCGCCGTTGGTCGATTTAACCTCGAATACCCCTTCGCCGATCTCTAAAATAGAGATGTCGAAGGTGCCGCCGCCCAGGTCGAAGACCGCGATCTTCTCTTCGGCCTTTTTGTCGAGCCCATAGGCCAGAGAGGCCGCGGTCGGTTCGTTGATGATTCGAAGGACGTTCAGGCCCGCGATTTTACCGGCATCCTTGGTGGCCTGTCGCTGGCTGTCGTCAAAATAGGCCGGAACGGTGATGACCGCGTCGGTGACCGCTTCGCCGAAGTAATCCTCGGCATATTTTTTAATGTGGGCCAGGATAAAGGATGAAATTTCCGCGGGACTAAACTGCTTTCCCCGCAAGTTGATCCGCACATCGCCGTTGGAAGCCTTTTCGATCTTATACGGCAAAATTTTGGTGTCTTTTTGCACCTCGGGGGAATCGAATTTGCGGCCGATGAGTCGTTTGACTCCGAAAACGGTGTTTTCCGGGTTGGTGATGGCCTGGCGTTTGGCCACCTGGCCGACCATCCGTTCCTGGCTTTCAGAAAGGGCCACAATGGAAGGGGTGGTTCGGCCGCCTTCCGGATTGGTAATGACCTTGGCCTCACCGCCTTCCATCACCGCCACGCATGAATTGGTGGTACCCAGATCTATCCCTATAATTCTACCCATTTCTTCTCCTCCTTGAATTGATTTAAAATTTGGACTGGTATATGTATGAACTTCGAGTTCTATGTGTTTTCCGCCGGCTTGGCCTTGGATACGATCACCATGGTCGGCCGGATCAGCCGGTCATGCATGGTATAGCCCTTGAGCAACTCCCGAACCACGATATTATCCGCTTCGGTTTCGCTTTCTTCCTGACCCACGGCTTCGTGAAAATTGGGATCGAACGACGTGCCCAGGGCATCGATGGGCTTGACCTCATATTTTTCCAGGACCCGCAGGATTTCCTTTCGGGTCATTTCCACCCCTTCCAGAATGCAGCTTTTGTCCCGGGTGTCTTCCCCGGAAGAAGAGATCGCCCGTTCCAGGTTATCCACCACCGGAATCAATTCCTTGATCAGGTTTTCGGTGGCATATTTCCTGAATTCGTTCATTTCCCGAGCTGTTCGCTTCTTATAATTGTCGAACTCCGCATAAAGCCGCATGTAACGGTCCTGCTCGGCCTGTCGGGCCTGTTCGGCGGCCTCCAGGCGGCTCTCCAGATCAGCGATCGGATCATCCCCCGGACCGTCCTCATCGGTTGCGCCTTTGCCTGCATCGGATGGACTTACATCCTCATCTTCCGAATTCGATTCGCTCCCTTCCAGTTCCGCGTCCTGGTCTTCCGCGTCCGGGTCCTCATTATATCTCTTGACTGTATTCTCATTTTCTGTCATGGGCCAGTACACTCTCCCCGTTGTTTTGGATATGAATTCATGGATTCCTATCAGAAGATGGATAAAGGGAAACAAGGTCGTCAATCACACTCAAAAAAACACTGAAAATCCCTAAAAATCGAGTACATCCCTTTCAATAATGTAGAAAAAATAAGACGACATGATTCTTTGTCAAGCGAACCCGAAGCAAAGAAGAGCGCAGGATTGCCTTACCCGTTTAAGGGGTTTTTCGGGTTAAGAGGGAAAAGGGAAGACGATGAAACCGACCCGGGGCGGCTCCTTATTTTACAGCGGTCTAGAACATAAAATCGGCCGTTTGGATATTGAAAGCCGAGGGATGGTAGCTTTGAATGATGTTTCGAAGGTATTCTCCGGATTTCGGATCCCTGGCGTCCAGATTCACCTTTTCGCCGGGGTCGAAGCCGCCCCTGCCGTTCGGAATCAGGAGCAGGACCCGGGGCCGGTCGGCTTCTTCCCGAGTCTCTTTGACCAGCGCCATTTCATCGGTATCGAGTTTCAGCAGGGTCCCGATGGGATACACCCCCAGCATATTGATGAAGACCTTGATCAGGATGGGATCGAAATCCTTTCCCGCCCCCTTCAGCATCATTCCCAGGGCCCGGTCGGGGCTCAAGATGGTGGGCCGGTAGACCCGGGGAGAGGTCACCGCGTCATAGACATCGGCGATGGTCAGGATTCGGCCGAAAAGGGTGATCGGCTTTTTGCGATCGGTCTGGGGATATCCGGTCAGGTCGTATTTCAAATGGTGTTCAAAGGGCGGAAGCAGCAATCGGGCCTTGCGGTCTCGACTCGCCTGAATCTTTACGATCAGTCGAACGCTGTTGAGCGCGTGCTTCTTCATTTCTTCGAACTCGCCTGCGCTCAGTTTCCCGGGTTTGTTCAAAATCTCTTCCGGCACCTCCACCTTTCCGATGTCGTGGAGAAGCCCGCAGAGGCCGAGACGTTCCAGAGAGTTTTTGGACAGGCCGATATACCTGCCCAGACACATGGATAAAATGGCCACATTGACCGAATGGGAAAAGGTGTAATCGTCATAGATGCGGATGGTGCTCAAGGCCTTGAACATGGACGCGTCGGCCATCATCAGATCCACCATGTTCTGGGCCATGCGGAGGGTTTTGCCGATGCCGGCCCGCTCTTGGGCCCGCACCTTCCGGGCGACCTCTTTGACCGATGCCAATACCTGGACATAGGTTTTTTTGGCGATCGCCGCCAGGTCGAGTGTTTCCGAGTCCGGGTCGTCTTCACGGGCGAGGGGTTCATGAACGATCTCCACCCAGGCGATTCGTTCATCGGTGAGTTTTCGGGCGAACCAGGTCAGCCCGTTTTTTTCATTTCCGGCCTGGTTCAGCAACCGGGCAAAGGTGAGAAGCCCCCGGGTCGATGCCTCTGAAATGGTGGTGTAAAAACGGAGCCCGCCGATTCCCCGTTTGCTGAAATAGTCGCACAGTTTGTGCAAAATGGGTTCCATGTCGCGGCGATAAGGGATTTTCTGATTCTGAAGAAACACCTGGCCGCGAATGAACTGGATGGTTACCTGGTCTTCCTCCGCGCTCAGACCGGAGATGCTGCGGATGAAGTTTTCCGCACTCTCGATCACCAACCGGTTGTTTTCCTCATGAATCTTCACCACACCGATCAGCCGGTTCAGTTCCTTTACAAACCCCTCTTCCGCAGTGGAAGGGGACCGGTCCCGTGCATCGGTCGATGGAAGGGATTGGGAAGACTCGTTCATCGCAATGCCTCGAATGCTTTTTCATAGGCCTTGCGAATGGATGAGAACCGGTTTCGGGCGGCCTGTTGCAGAATCTCTTCCGCGGTTTCCAGCTTGAGGGCCATGAGCGCCATGGCGGCCCCCTGCCGCTCATGGGGTTTTTCCAGCCCGATGATGCCCCGCCAGCCTTTCTCCAGAAGCCTGGCCCGCAGAAACGGAATGGATTGAAAAGATCCGCACCGCCCCAGGGTGTAGTAGCAGGCGATCACATGGAGGGGTTCATCGATCTTGAACCGTCCGTCGGACAGGTATTCCAGGAGCAGGCTTTCCGCCTCGCGGCTTCTGCGGCGGCTCAAAAGGTCGAGAATGATGTGTCGAATCTCCGGACTGGGATCTTCGATCAGGGGAAAGAGTTTGGACAAAGCGCCGCTGCCCCGGGAAAGAACCGCTTTCATGGCCCGCTTTCGAATCGAGACCGAGGGATGAGAAAGCATTTTCGTCAGCAGCGAAACCGAATCCGGATGCTTCAGATGCCCCAGGATGAATACGATCTGCTGCACCAGTTCTTCGTCCGGATTATCCAGAAGTTTCTCCATGCTGGCCGGATCGGTATTGGCCAAAGAACCGATGACTTCCATCAGGACTTTTCGAATGCGGGGGTCGGTCATACCCGGCAGCATCAATCCCAACGGATGAACCGCGCGCGGATGAAGATGAAGCAGAAGACGGCGCATTGTTTTCAGACGGTCATCCGAAAGCTTGGTCGGTTCTAAACGGCATTGGTCAAGTGCATTCAATACCTCGGGGCCCGAAATGGTACGGAAAAACCGATCGATAAGGGGCGGGGCCCAGTGATATGAATCGGCGTAGGTTCTTTTTAATCTTTGGATATTATCTAAAAGATCGGCCGCCAGTTGAAATTCCAGCTGTTCCAGGGTCATCTGGAACTCTTCGGTTATGAATTCCAGAATGGTCGAATAATCCGCTTCGCTCTGCTGCTCCTGAAGAATCACTACCAGCACATCCAGAACGTCATCGATGCTGTCCCAGTTTTCTTCTTCGATCACCATCTTTCGAAGTTCATCCTGTTCGGCATCGGTCAATTTCCAGAGATCCCGATCGACCTCCGGGTCGGCGATGCTCACGACCTCTCCCTGGGTTTCCAGGAAAGCCGCCACGCCGCTGGGTTTTCGGTCTTCGCTGGAATTCGGCGGGCCGGGTTTTTCGAGGTCCTCTGGGTCCTGAAGCGATTCCAGTGCCGCCGGTGCTTCCGGGGTCGCCTCTGCATCACCGGGGTCTTCTTTCATCGGCCCCGTCGTCAGGTTTGCCGCCGATGATTTATCTTCGAATTCCTCCTCCGGCGGTTCCGGAGACCCGGCCAAATCGAAGGAAGATTTTTTTCCTTCGCCGGAAGACAGTTCCAGATCCAGCGATCCGAAATCGACCAGGGGGTCGGCATCCCAGAGGACGTCTGCGGCATCGTAGTGCAGGTGGGTCAACCCGGCATCCCAGAGGGCGGTGACGATATCGCCTTCGGCTTCCTCTTTTAAATGCCGGTTTCGATGGAGGATTTCCAAAAACCGCAGAATCTCGTCGGTTTCGATTCCCGATTCGAAAGCGATCCACTGAATGCCGTCTCGAAAGAGACTGTTGGGGAGGTCGCCTTCCCGATTCACGGACTGATAGATGGGGGTTCCTTCGTGCAAAAGGCGATCCTTTTCAACATCGATTCGAAAGGGATCCTTTTCCGAGAGCACCTCGCCCAGTTTTTTCTCGAAATCGGTCACCGCATTCCGACAGATGACATGGTCGGACGGGTAAATGGCGTAATTTTTCAGGGCACGGAAAAAGGCGACCATCAGCTCTTTGTATACAAGAAGATCCTCCGCCGGTAATCGGGTCTCTTTCGAGAAAGATTGTTCCACCTCGGGCTTTTCCATCGGTTGAATCGTTCAGGTCTCCGGAAGTGAATGTCCTCTTCGGATGGGGTTTCCCGGTACACTGCAAACATCTTGTGGTCGGTGCTCATTTCCGACCAGAGATTTCCATGAACAGAGAAGAGATCAATTGAAAGGTGAGTGTATGGATTCTCAGAAAAATAGTCAAGTATTTTTGCCGAATGTTCGCCCGGCCTACCCGATCACGGCCACGACGGCGCCGGTCATGCAGGTGGCCAGGGTGCCGGCGATGATGGAGCGAAACCCCAGTGCGACGATCTCGTCGCGTTTTTCCGGAACCATGGCGCCCATGCCGCCGATCATGATGCCCAGGCTGCCGGGGTTGGCGAATCCGCACATGGCGTAGATCATGATGATTCGACTGCGGGGGCTCAGGGATTCCTCCGGAAGGCGGCTCAGGTCCAGATAGGCGATGAATTCGTTGAGCACCGTTTTGGTGCCCATCAGGGCCCCGGCGGTGGGTGCTTCGGACCAGGGAATTCCCATCAGCCAGACCACCGGGGCCATGAGATAGCCCAGAAGCCGCTGCAGGGTCACCGGCCCGCCGCCGATGTCGGGCAGCAGCCCCAAAAAGAGATTGATCAAATGAACCAGCGCCACCAGCACGATGAGCATGGCGATGATGTTGATCAACAGTTCCACCCCCTGAATCGTGCCTTTGGTAACGGCATCCATGGCGGACAGGGCCTGTTCGGGATAGACCATTTCACCGGAGGTGGACTCGCCGGTCTCCGGCACCATGAGTTTGGCGATCACCACCGCCGAGGGAACGCTGATGACGGAGGCGGTCAGGATATGGCCCAGGATGTCTTCCACGGTCCGGTTCAGAATGCTGGCATAGAGAACCATGACGGTGCCGGCGATGGTAGCCATGCCGCAGGTCATGAGGGTGAAGATTTCGCTTCGGGTCATTCTGCCCAGGTAGGGTCGAATAAACAGGGGGGATTCGATCATGCCTACGAATACATTGGCGGACACCCCCAGCCCTTCGGCGCCGCCCAGCCGCAGGGTTCGTCGAAGGGCCCAGGAAAACCCGCGCACCACCATCGGCAGGACCCTCCAATAGAAGAGCAGAGAGGAGAGCGCGCTCATTACCAGGATCAGGGGGAGCGCCCGAAAGGCGAGAATATAGGCGGCCCCGGGAAAAGGTTCTTCAAAAGGAAGATCGCCTCCGCCGAGATACCCGAAGACCATTTGGGTGCCCGCCCGGGTCGACTCCTCCAGAAACAGGACCAGACGGTTGAGCCCCAGAAAAAGGTCCCGAAAAAAAGGGAGTTTCAGGAGGAGAAAACCGACCCCCAATTGGATCAGCACTCCGACAACCACCGTTTTCACCGGAACCGCCCGGCGGTTTTCGCTCATGAGCCAGGCCGATGCGGCAAACACCAGCAATCCCCCGATACTCTGCAAAACCATCATCTACTCCTCTCGGTCGGCGTGAAACCCACCCCCGCCTCAAATACCGGTATTCGGCCATGATCACCGTTCCGGGGCGGCCTGCTATCATTCGGGCATGGCCGAAACGATGATCAAAGCCCCGTTCTTCCAAAGAATCGGGGGATTCCGGGAGGAAGGAACAGTTTTCTCATGGCAGATTCAACCGTCGAATGATTCCGGCCCGTTCCACCAGAAACCGGGCGGCCCGCACCGCCCGCTGAATGGATGGGAAACCCACCACCCCGAGGCGGTGGAACCGGCGCAGGTAATCCTCCGTGAAGGGGCCGTACTGGGTGAAGACGATCACCGGTTTGTCCGTGGCGACCGCGCGTCGGGCGATTTCATCGATCATGGCGTCGGTGATGGCGGGCGGTGCAAAAAAGGCGATGCAGAGGATCAGATCGACGCCGGGATCATTCAGAAGCGCGTCCAGGGTTTCTCCCACCATTCGGTCGTTGGCGCTGGCGGTGAGGTCCACCGGATTGCGCGAAGACGCATACGGGAGGCTGATGTTTCGAATGCGATTTTCAGTCTCCGGAGAAAGCCGGGCCATTCTCAGCCCAACCGATTCCCGGGAAAGCGTTGTGTAATCGGCCGCCATGACCCCGTATCCCCCGGCCGGTGTGACCACGGCAACCCGGTTTCCCTTAGGCGGTCGCAGCATCGACAAGGTCTTGGCGGCATCGCAGAGGGCTTCGTCGTCCATCACCCGCTGAACCCCGAACTGCCGGAATGCACCGCTGACCACCCGGTCCGACCCGGCCAGTCGGCCGGTGTGGGAGACCACCGCGGAAGCGCCGGCCGCGGAGCGCCCGGCCTTGAGGGCCACCACCGGTTTTCGAAGCGATGCCTTTCGAGCCGCCGCCAGAAATCGCCGACCATCCCCCATGCTCTCCATGTAAAAGGCGATGCAGGTGGTTCCGTCATCATCGGCAAAATGATGAAGGAAGTCGATTTCGTCAAGGTCGCAGGCATTGCCGAGCCCGACAAAGGCCCGCATTCCGAAACCGGTGTTGCTGGCCAGACCCAGTGCCTCCACCCCCACCGATCCGCTCTGGGATATAAAGGCGGCCCCGCCTCCCCGGGCCAGGGCTTTGTCGCCGTGTTCCACAAACAGGGTATCCAGTCGACTGTGGGGAAGAAAAATTCCCAGGGTGTTGGGGCCGAGGACCCGGCTTCCGAACCGTCGGGGAAGAGCGGCCAGCCGTGCTTCCAGGGCTTCCCCCTCCGGTCCCGACTCCCGGAATCCGCCGGCTACCACGATGAGATGCGGAATCGATTTGCGGCCGCATGCTTCGGCGGCCTTCACCGCCCCTTCAGCGCCGATGGCGATGACCGCCAGATCGATGCCCTCGGGCAGGGCCTTGACATCGGGGTAGGCCGGGGCGCCGAGCACATCGGATTCTCCGGGATTGACCGGAAACAGCGGAACGGCGGCCCGGCGGAGCTGTTCAAAAATGATTCGTCCGGCCCGTCCCGGTCGGTTGGTGGCGCCGATCACCGCAATAGACCGGGGATTCAATAGCGGGGTCAAATCTGAAGAGGCGGCGGTCATGGGCACACTATACCAGGATCGTTCATACACCGCAATTTAAGGTTTAAGCGCCTGGATTTACAGCAGTTTCATCACCACCAGGGTGATATCGTCTTCCTGAGGGCTTTCCCCTCTGAATTGGGTGAGGGAATCGATGACGGCCTCGATAATCGTTCCCGCCGGTTTGAGGGCGTGGTTCCGGACCACCTCCTTGAGCGAATCGGTTCCGAACATATCTCCCTGTTCATTCCGGGTTTCCGAAATACCGTCGGTGCTGATGAGGATGATATCCCCGGAATGCCAGCCCTCCCGATTACTGTCTTTAAACTCGAAATCGGGTATTACCCCCAGGGCCATGCCGTCGCCCGACAGGGTTTCGAATTGGTTTTGTTCAGCACTGTAGAAAATGGCCGGGTCATGGCCCGCCCGTACCCACCGAAGGCGCTTTTCCGGCAGGTTGAGTTCCAGAAAAAAGAGCGTGGTGAAGCGTCCGGTCTCGGAGGCGTCCTGGGTCAGAAACCGGTTGACGTCCTTCAGAAGCCGGGCCGGACCTTCATAGTGCCGGGTGCCGAACCGAAGAAAAGCCCGGGCCGTGGTCATGTGCAGGGCTGAACCGACTCCGTGGCCCGAGGCATCGGTCACCACGATCCCCAGTCGGCCGCCGCCTAGTTCCAGGAAATCATAATAATCGCCCCCCACCTGTTCGCAATAGATGCTGGTGCCGGCGATGTCCACCCCCTCGACGGCGGGCGGGGCTTTGGGGAGCAGATTCTGCTGGACCTCTTCGGCCACGCTGATGGCCGACATCAGCTGAAGCCGGTGGCGCAACCCCTGAATCATAGTGTTGGTGTGTCCGGCGATGGTGCCGAATTCGTCGTGGGTGGCCACCGGCACCAGGCTGGAGAGATCCCCGCGGCTGACCTGTTCGAGAACGCCGGTTTCGGTGGTGAACAAAAGTTTCAGATTTCGGGAATAGGATACGACGATGTTGACCACCATGATCAGCAGAACCCCGATAATGAAAAGAAGCTCGTAAATTACGACCGAGAGGGCGTGGCCGGCTGAGATGCCGTCTTCATGGGCCCGGGTGAGCCAGACCATGTCTCGGGAGATGACCAGGCTGATGACCATCAGCAGAAGCAGGGTGGTGCCCATGGCGACCAAAAAAAACCGCCGGGTCATGGAATAAAGCTGCTTCGGCGGCGGCAGCACCGAATCCTTTTTCAAAGCATCCGCGATCACCCGACGTTCCCGGGCCAGGGCCATATCCAGCGCGATGAAAAAGCCGAGGGCCACATACCCGATGAAAAAGGCCAACCCGAACTTGAGTTTGATATGAAAGGCGTATCGGTTATAGGCCCAGGCCAGCAGACCCGCACCGATGCAGAGCCCGAAATCAAGGAGGAATTGCCGGTTGGGCTGATAGGTCTCGTAGGCGGAGACCACCACCTTTTTCTCCAGAGGTTTATGAACCGCCAGCGCAAGGCTGAACGAGACGAAAATGATCACCCCCAGCGTCACGGGGGGCAGGGTCTCTAAAAACGGTCAGACCTGTCCGCCATAGAAGCTGAGTACCAGCGTGGCCAGCAGGTAATGAATGGAAATTCTCTTCATTACAGTCCTTTGTGAAAGTCGTGTGTGAAAATCCTTATACTGAACCAAATCCAGCAGATTTTAAAGGATATAAGCGCTCATGGGGGGATGTCAATATGGAATGCGGGAAAGACCGGCCCCGTCCCTTGAATTCCGGAGCTTTTCGAAAACTTATATTTTGACAAAGCGCTTTGGTTGGTTTTATACTGATTTTTTTTTGAATTCACTTGGAAAAGGAATGGTTTTTTATGCAGTTTTTCCTGTGCGTCATCGGCATGGTCTTGTTTATCGAAGGGTTTCCGTATGCCGCATTCCCCGCCAAAATGCAGCACTGGATTCAAAAGGTGCTGGAAATGCCGCCCACGGCCCTGCGTGGTTTCGGTCTGGTGATGATGCTTTCCGGACTCCTGCTGGTGTATATCGGAAGAGGATAGAGGCTTGTTTTCACTAAAGGATTATACTTATTCGCTGCCTGAAGACCGGATCGCCCAGAAACCGGCGGACCGGCGGGACCGCTCCAGACTGCTGGTTCTGGACCGCCGAAGCGGCGGGCTTTCCCACCGCATCTTCGCCGACCTGCCGGACCTGCTTCAGCCCTCGGACCTCCTGGTGGTCAACAATACCCGGGTCATTCCCGGGCGTCTTCCGGGGCGCAAAGAGACCGGCGGCAAGGTGGAGGTGTTGATTCTCAGCGGCGGGAACGGCCGATCCGGGCCAGCCGACGGCGACGTCGTTCGGGACTGTCTGGTCAAAGCATCCAAACGGCCCCGACCCGGTGCGCGTTTTTTCTTTGACGGCGGTCTGTCGGCCGAGGTGATCGCTTCGAATGACCATGTGCATACCCTTCGGTTCACCTGTTCGGAGGATTTCGACCGGCTCTTGGACCGAATCGGAAAGATGCCGCTGCCGCCTTACATCCTTAAGAGCCGATCCGATGAATACCCGGAACGGAACGACCGTGCCGCCTATCAGACGGTCTATGCCGAGCAGAAAGGGGCCGTGGCCGCCCCCACCGCCGGGCTCCATTTCACCCCGGAACTGATGGACACCCTTCGGGAAATCGGCATCACCATCGCTCCGATTACGCTTCATGTCGGCTACGGCACCTTTGTGCCGGTTCGGGTATCCGACATTCGCGAGCATCGAATGCACGCCGAATGGTATTCGATTCCGGCGGAAACGGCCGCACGGATCAACCGGGCCCGGTCCGAGGGAAACCGGGTGATCGCGGTGGGCACCACCTCGGTGCGGACCCTCGAATATGCCTCGGATGACGGCGGCCGGGTTGCGGAAGGCAGCGGCCGGTGCGATCTGTTCATTTACCCCGGCTACCGCTTCAAAGCCGTGGACGCCGTCATCACCAATTTTCATCTACCGGAGTCGACCCTGCTGATGCTGGTTTCCGCCTTCGCCGACCGTGAGCGGGTCTTGAACGCCTACCGAGCGGCGGTGGAAAACGGATACCGGTTTTACAGCTACGGGGACGCCATGCTGATTCAGTAAGGACAAGACATTGCCGCATCCGTTTACCATCACCGCCGCATCCGATTCCGGACGGACCCGGGCCGGAGAACTCCGGCTGGTCCACGGCGCCGTCGAGACCCCGATCTTTATGCCGGTAGGCACCCTGGGAACCGTCAAATCCCTCTCTCCGGAAGAGGTCGCCGAGGCCGGCGCCCAAATCCTTCTGGGCAACACCTACCACCTGTATCTGAGACCCGGCTGCGAGGTCATCGAGCGGTTTTCGGGTCTGCACCGATTCATGAACTGGGACAAACCCATTCTCACCGACAGCGGCGGCTTTCAGATCTTTTCCCTGGCCGGCCTCACCCGAATCACCGAAGAAGGGGCCGCCTTTCAGTCCCACCTGGACGGCTCCAAGCATCTGCTGACCCCGGAAAAATCGATGGAGATTCAAATCAGCCTCGATTCGGATGTGATCATGTGCCTGGATCAATGCATTCCCTATCCCGCCGAGGAAAAGGACGCCCGCGAGGCCCTCGAGTTGACCACCCGGTGGGCCGAGCGGTGCAAGACGACCTGGCTGGAGCGGACCGGCGGCAAAAACGCGCTGTTCGGGATTGTTCAGGGCGGAATGTTCCGGGACCTGCGGCGGCGATCGGCGGAATCGCTGGCGGAGATCGGGTTCACCGGGTATGCCGTGGGCGGGTTGAGCGTGGGTGAACCCAAGGAATTGATGTATGAGGTGGCCGAGTATACCCTTCCGATGCTTCCGAAGGACCGGCCCAAATACATCATGGGGGTGGGCACGCCCGAGGATCTGGTGGAGTTGACCGCCCGGGGCGCCGACATGTTCGACTGCGTCATGCCCACCCGCAACGCACGCAACGGCCAGCTTTTCACCCGTTACGGGGCCCTCAATATCGCCAATGCCCGGTTTCGGACCGATGCCGAACCGGCTGATCCCGACTGCGACTGCTATACCTGCCGGAATTACTCCCGGGCCTACCTGCGCCATCTCTACATGAGCCGGGAACTCCTTTCTTATCGGCTCAATACCCTGCACAATATCCATTATTATATCCATCTGATGCAGCGGATGCGAGAGGCTGTTCAATCCGGCCGATTCGATGGCTTTCGACGGGGCTTTTATGCGGATCTGAAAACCGGGATTTGACAAAAGGGTCTGGAAGGGGGTTTTTCGGTCGCGGGAAATCGTCGACATGCGGGAATCCGGGTATTATACTAAAAGGATATTCGCCGGCACACTGCCGGCCTTCATTCAAAATAAAGGAGATTTACCATGAAAGACAAGGTTTTGACGGTACTGGATAAAATCAGACCCGCCCTGCAACGGGACGGCGGGGATGTGGAACTGGTCGATATCAGCGAAGACGGCGTGGTCAAGGTTCGTCTTCAGGGGGCCTGCGCCGGCTGCCCCATGTCGCAGATGACCCTGCGAAACGGCATCGAAAAGGTGTTGAAACAGGAGATTCCGGAAGTCAAAGCGGTCGAACCGGCGTAAACGACGGAGGTCATTATCCATGTCCATTGCGAAAAAGATCGAAGCGGTGATCGAGAAATCCTCCTGGATACGAAAGATGTTCGAGGAGGGAGCGCGGTTGAAGGCGGAACACGGCACGGACAAGGTATTCGATTTCAGTCTGGGGAACCCCAACCTGAGCCCCCCGCCGGTGTTTGAAAAGACCCTGGCGGCGGTGGTGGCTTCCGATGAGGCCAAAAACCACGGCTATATGCCCAATCCCGGCTACCCGCATGTACGGGAAGCGGTGGCGGCGGCGGTGGCCCGGGACCACGGCATTCCCCTGACCGGAAATGAGTTGATCATGACCTGCGGGGCGGCCGGGGCGCTCAACGTGACCCTCAAAACACTTCTGGATCCGGGAGATGAGGTCATCACCCCGGCGCCCTATTTCGTGGAGTATAACGCTTACGCCGACAACCACGGCGGCGTCCTCAAGATCGTGAACACCCATCCCGATTTTTCCCTGGATCTGGAGGCCATCGAGGCGGCGATCACGGAAAAAACCAAGGCGGTGCTCATCAACTCTCCCAACAATCCCACCGGTCAGGTCTACCCGGCCGAGGACCTTCAGGCCCTGGGAACCCTGTTGAAGGAGAAGAGCGCCGCCCTGAACCGGACGATCTATCTGCTCTCGGATGAACCCTACCGCAAGATCGTTTATGACGGGGTTCAGGCGCCCAGCATCTTTCAAGCCTATCCGGAAAGCATTGTCGCCACCTCTTTTTCCAAAGACCTTTCCATTCCGGGAGAGCGGCTGGGCTATATCGCGGTCAATCCCGCGGCCTCCCACAAGGACCGGCTTCTGGCCGGCATGACCCTGGCCAATCGGATTCTCGGGTTCGTCAACGCCCCGGCCCTGATGCAGCGGACGGTGGCCCGCATGCTGGGGGAGGCGACCGTGGATGTGTCTCAGTACGCCCGAAAGCGACAGCTCCTGTGCGACGGACTGGCCGACTGCGGCTATCAATTCGTGAAACCGCCCGGGGCCTTCTATCTGTTTCCCGAATGCCCCATACCCGATGATGTGGAATTCGTCCGGGTGCTTCAGGAGGAGTTGATTCTGGCGGTGCCCGGCAGCGGTTTCGGCGGGCCCGGTCATTTCCGCCTCGCTTTTTGCGTGGAAGACGCCGTCATCACCGGCGCTATTCCGGGCTTTCGCCGCGTTATCGAGAAGTTTAAATAAATTCAACCCTCTCTTCCTGGCGGGGAGAGGGTTGAAAACCCGCCGCTTCAGGAGGAACCTTATGGAATCGACCATCAAGCTCGGCGTCAGCACCTGTCTGCTGGGGGAAAACGTCCGCTACGACGGGGGCCACCAACTAGACCGATTCATCACCGACACCCTGGGCCGGTACGTGACCTTCGTGCCGGTCTGCCCCGAGGTGGAGTGCGGCATGTCCATTCCCCGGGAAGCCTTGCGGCTGGTGGGGGAGGTGGATCATCCCCGGCTGGTCACCCGCCAGACCGGGGTGGATTACACCGATCAGATGGTCGAATGGGCCCGAAAGCGGGTGCGGGACCTGGAAAAAGAAGATCTCTGCGGATTTATTTTCAAAAGCAAATCCCCCAGCAGCGGCATGGAGCGGGTAAAGGTCTTCAATGAATCCGGCATGCCGGTGAAGCAGGGGGTGGGGATTTTCGCCCGGGTTTTCATGGACCATTTTCCCCTGCTGTCGGTGGAAGAAGACGGGCGGCTCCATGACCCCAAGCTGCGGGAGACCTTCATCGAAACCATCTTCGTCTACAGACGTTTGCGGGAGCTGTTGGCCCGGGAACCCTCCCGGGGGGCGCTGGTCGATTTTCACACCCGGCATAAGCTCCTGATTCTCTCCCACAGTCCCGACCTTTACCAGCGCATGGGCCGATTGGTGGCCCAGGCTCCCGATCCTCTGGATCAGGTGTATCAGGAATACCGAGAGCTGCTGGTGTCGGCCCTGCGGGAAAAGACGACCCCGAAAAAGAACATTAATGTTTTGCAGCACATGATGGGATACTTCAAAAACGATCTGACCGCGGACGAAAAACAGGAGATTCTGGAAATCCTCGACCATTACCGCAATGACTCCGTTCCCCTGATCGTCCCCATCACCCTGATGAACCATTACGTTCGCAAGTATGACCAGCCCTACCTCAAGGAGCAGTATTATCTGAACCCCCACCCCATCGAACTGAAGCTCAGGAATCATGCCTGAAAAGAGAGGGGAGGTCGTTGTACGATCTGTGATATCGTCGTCCATCACCATCTGCTGATTCGAATCGACCGCTTTAATAGAACAGGTCCAGGCGCGCTTCGCCTTGGGGACGACTTATGACGCTGCAATGGCGGATTCTGAGCATTCTGGCGGTGGTCATCGCCCTTTATGGTGTCCTAGATTTCGGCATTCAGCGGCTGGTGGTTTTTCCCAGCTTCCTCGCACTGGAGCGGGCCGAAGCTGAAAAAGACCTCACCCGGTGCATCGAGGCGCTTGGCAGAGAAATTCACCACATCAGCACCGTGACCCATGACTGGGCCGCATGGGACGATATCTACAGGTTTGTTCAAAATCCCGATGAAGCGTATATACAATCCAACCTGATTCCCCATTCCTTTGCTGATAATCGGCTCAATATCATTTACGTATGCGATTTAGAGGGGCTGGTGGTCTGGGGAGAGATTCGGGATTGGGAAACCAAAGAGGTGATTACGCTCCCGGAATTTCCTTCCGGGGCGCTTCCGCCGGATCATCCCCTGCTTCGCTATGAGGATTATGAAAGCGCTGTCGCCGGCATTCTTGTGACCGAACGGGGCCCGCTCATGGTGGCCTCCCGACCGATCATCACCAGCGACCACCAGGGGCCGGTCCGGGGATTTCTGATCATGGGGAGATTCATCACCGAAGACGGGGTCCGGAATCTGGTCGAACAAACCCGGGTGGTGCATCACATTCAGCCGGTTTCAGGGGTCCCTTCGGGGCCGGAGCGGCATATCCTGAATCAGCTTCATTCGGGTAAACAATTTGCGATTGAAGAAGCCGAGGACAACCTGCTCCATATCTATGCCGTCTATCCGGATCTCACGGGACGCCCGGCCCTGCTGATTCGAGCCGATATTCCCCGCGATATTCGGGACCGGGGCACGGCGACACTGGGGTTTGCCCTTCTGTCGGTTTTTATCGCCGGGCTGCTGATCCTGGCTCTGCTTATGATTCTGCTTCGCAGCAGCATCATAAAACCGTTGAAGGCGCTGACCCGACGGGTTCGCTCCGTTCGGAAAGCCGAGTCGGCGCCCCCGCCTCTATTTCTTCACCGAAAGGATGAAATCGGGGTTCTTTGCCGGGAATTCGACCACATGTTTCACACCCTCAACCGGGTTCATAGGGGATTGGAAAAAGCGAATGAGAAGCTGCGGCATGAGGTCAAGGAGCGAAAGCGGAGTGAGCAGGAGGTGCGCCTTCGTCATTGGCAGCTTCGCGCCATCTCCTCGCAGTTGCTGTTGACGGAAGAGCGGGAACGGCGCCGGATCGCCACGGAACTCCATGATCGGATCGGTCAGACACTGGCCATCATCAAGATGAAGCTGGGGATGCTGGTTCAATCTCAACCCTTCGGATGCCGGTCGAGCGAAATCGAAACGGTTCAGGAGCTGTTCGACCAAGTCATTCAGGACGCCCGCACGCTGACGTTTGAGATCAGCCCGCCGGTGCTTTACGAACTGGGGTTGGAGGCGGCGGTGCGGTGGCTGGCCGGGAAATTGGGTGAACAGCACGGGATGCGAATGCTGGTTCACGACGACGGTCAGCCGAAGCCGGTGGCGGATGACGTCCGCGTTTTGGTTTTCCAAGCGGTTCGGGAGTTGTTGTTCAACGCGGTCAAGCATTCCGAAGCCGAACAAGTGGATGTTTACGTGCAGCGAGAAGAAGATAACTTGAGGGTTGAAGTCCATGATGACGGCATCGGGTTCGATGTGTCTCGGGTTTCCGTCCGGATGAACCAGGACGTCGGCTTCGGGCTGTTCAGCATTCGGGAGCGGCTGGTGCCGCTTGAAGGGCGATTCGAGGTTGATTCAGGACCCGGCGAGGGAACGCACATAACGCTGTTGATGCCGTTAAAAGGCAACTCCGACATCGATGTAAAGGATATCCATCATGAGTATCCGAGTCGTTTTAGTGGATGATCATCATATCATGCGTAAAGGCTTAAAATCCTTACTGGAAAAAAACTCCGACATTTCGGTGGTGGGCGAGGCCGGAAACGGAAGAGAAGCATTGGGCCGGATTCGGAAAACCGACTCCGACGCGGTGATCATGGACGTCTCTATGCCCGACATGAACGGGATCGAGGCGACCCGGCAGATCAAGGACGAATTCCCGTGCATAAAAGTGATCGCGCTGTCCATGCACTCCGACAAGCTTTTTGTGGAGGGGATGCTCAAAGCCGGGGTGAGCGGGTATCTTCTCAAGGATTGTCTGGTGGAGGATCTGGCCAATGCCATTTACACGGTGATTAAAGGTGAAATTTATCTGAGCCCCAAAATCGCCGCGACCGTGGTGAAAACCTATCTTCATCAGCTTGCCAACAACAATGACTGCGAACAGGCGATCCTGACCCCCCGGGAACGGGAAACTTTACAGCTTATCGCCGAAGGCAGGGATACCAAACAGATCGCCTCCCGGCTTCATGTCAGCACAAAAACGGTGGAGACCCATCGCCGCAAAATCATGGAGAAGCTGGATCTGCACAGCATCGCGGAGTTGACGAAGTATGCGATTCGGGAGGGGTTGACGGAACTTTAGGAGGTATTTGATCCTTGGGGAGATGTCCTACAATGCACTCCCCAAAGGATCAAGATTCTTCAGACTACTATCAATCTGTAAGCGTTAGCATGAAAGCAACGATTGCATCTTCTTCCTCTTGAGTTAAACCAAGATTTCCTATTTCCTCACTGTTTACGTTGAGGCTGACTTCTGGGTTGTCAGGCCGAAAACTATTCACATCCCTTTTATAGTACCAAAATATCTGTTTCTTAATCGTCCAAGGTTTCCATAAAAAGAACTAATTTTTCCTCCTGATCTTGGCTGAGACCGAGGTTTCCGAGTTCCATGTCATTTACGGTATCGGGTACTTCAGCATCGGGCCATTCCTCACCAGGCACATCCCTAGTATTGTAAAAATGTACAATATCAATTAATGTGGCGAAAAAACCATTGTGACCATATGGGGCTGTTCGAGAAAGATTTCTTAAAGAAGGTACTTTAAACTTTCCTTTTTCAAAGGAAAAGGAATCAGGTTCACAATCTGAGCAGGCAACCGCTAATTGATCCTTCTGTCCGCCAAGGCCTAAATCCGTAGGCTGAGGAGAGCCGATTAGCTCAGTAATTCGGGGATTAACAGGAATACCCAAATTGTCATAGGTAAAATCTGTTAAAAGGGGATTATAGCTACCAGGAGCAGG
>JAABSQ010000422.1 GCA_011390315.1 Desulfobacteraceae bacterium | reverse complement strand
TCGGCCAATCCGTCCAGGGGCAAAAACGAGGGTGCATTGTTGGAAAACAGGCAGGTCACGGATGCGGGAAAATCCTCATCGGCCTCATAGATGATATAGCTCAGCGTGATTTTGGGAACCGGCCGGACCATAAAGGAAAAATCCCCGCCGATGTCCGAGAAGATTTTCTGGCCGTCCAGGGTGGTGATGATTTCTCTGGATTTTTCCTGAACTCGGTCGACATGGGGAACCAACAGGTTCTGGGTATTGGCCGCAAACGCCGCCACATAGGGCATGCTGCCTTGAAAATCCTTGAACGCCTTCAGGGGTTCGAGCACACACTCGAAGGGCCGGGCATGAAGGGCATACAACGACAGAACAATCCCCATCGGCCCCTCCTGCGGTTCCTCCCCCAGAAAAATCCCGTCCCGCCGTATTCGGCAGGTTTCTCCGAAGGCATCGAAGACATAGGCGTCGCCTTCCTTTCGGCTCGGCAGGCATCTCAGGATGTCCATTTCAGAACGGTTTTCAAACAGGGCCTTGATATTTTCACGAACGATCATGGCATAATTATCGGTCACAATGGTTCTCCTTTTTTTCGGATTCGGATCACAGGCCCACACCAAGTTTTCACTGGGCTTGCCCGATCGGTTTGATGTCCATCATAACGGCTCAGGGAGTATCCGATTTGAAAACGGGATTCAAGGGAATATCCGAAATCCCCCCGAAAAAAACGCTTTACCAAAACTCCCTACCCTTTTTATCGGATTTTTGGTACAGAATAGCCCATAAAGAAACCGACCCCGCCGGTAGATAACCAGAACGGTATTTGCCGTACCCGTTCAGCGGAATACGTTTACATAAAGAATAAGGTGGAAGTGATGACGACAGAACACGAACAGATCGAATTTGATGTCCTATTTGTCGGCGGAGGTCCGGCGAGTCTTGCCGGCGCCGTGCGATTGATGCAGCTTGCGGCGGAACAGGGAAAAGAAGTCGAGGTGGCCCTGATCGAAAAAGGCGCTGAAATCGGCGCCCATGCGGTAAGCGGCGCGATTCTCAATCCCGTCGCGCTTCAGGAATTGATGCCCGACTACCTCGAGAAGGGCTGCCCCATAGAAACCACCATTCGGGATGATGAATTCTATTATCTCACCCCGGACCGCCACTTTCGGATACCGATCATTCCCAGATACATGCACAACCGGGGATTTCATGTGATCAGCCTCTCCCGGTTCACCCGCTGGCTGGGGGACATCGCCGAAGAGACGGGAATCAATATCTTTCCGGGTTTTGCCGGCAAAGAGGTGCTCTACGGGCCCGACGGGAAAACCATTGTCGGCGTCCGCACCGGCGACAAGGGAATCGGCAAGGACGGCAATCCCAAATCCAATTTCGAACCCGGCTTCGATCTCATGGCCAAGATCACCGTTTTCGGTGAAGGGGCCCGGGGAAGTCTGGTCAAGGAAATCGCCTCCAAACTGGGCCTGTTTGAAGAAAAGATGGATCAGGTCTTTGAAACCGGAATCAAAGAAGTGATTCAACTGGAGGAAGAGAAGAATTATTTTACCGCCGGCAGAGGCAACGGCATCCACCTGATGGGCTATCCCCTGGGGCTGGACACGCCGGGCGGCGGGTTTATCTATGAAATGAAGGATAACCGCATCGCCCTCGGCTATCTTGTGGGGCTTTCCTATGAAAACCCGCTGCTGGACCCCTATGATGAATTCATCAAATTCAAACATCATCCCTTTGTGGCGAGTATCATTCAAGGGGGAAAGGTGCTGGAGCAGGGGGCGCGTACGGTCTCCACCGGCGGATATTTTTCCATTCCCGCACTGGCGGTGGATGGCGGCATGTTCATCGGGGGCGCCGCGGCCATGCAGAACACCCCGGGGCTGAAGGGGATTCATCTGTCCATGAAATCAGGAATGCTCGCCGCCGAAACCTGCATGGACGCGCTTCAGCAGGAACGGTTCGATCAATCCACCCTCGATGAGTATTCACGAAAATTTGAACAAAGCTGGGCCAAAACCGAAATGTACGAGGGAAGAAATTTCGCCCAGGGCCTCTCTAAAAAGGGGCTGATGAAGCTGATTCACCTGGGGTCCCAGTATGTAACCGGCGGGCGGGGAATTCGGGACCATATGTCTCTGAAGGCGGACAGCGACACCCTGAAACCGGCGGATGCGGTCGCCGCACCCGAACCGGTGGATCCGAAGGCCCTCGACGGCCTCCTCTATGTGGACAAACTCACCGGCGTCTATCTGTCCAAGACCCTGCACCGGGAAGATCAACCCTCTCATCTGATCGTCCATGACGCCGATCTCTGCGTCCATCTGTGCTATCCGACTTACGGCAGCCCCTGCACCCGTTTCTGCCCCGGCAAGGTCTATGAAATGGAAACCGACGAAACCACCGGCGCAAAACGGCTGAAACTGAACCCCTCCAACTGCTTCCACTGCAAAACCTGCGATATCAAAGACCCCTACCACAACATCACCTGGACCTGTCCGGAAGGCGGCGAAGGGCCGAGTTACAGCATCGTTTAGGAGACCGAAAGGCTCGGCCGAATACCGGCCCATCTGGTGAATGAGTGGAGATTTCTTCAAAAAAAAAACCGTTTCTCAGGAATCGAGTGAATGATGCGCAATTCTATACTTTTGGCGGCATGTCTCTTCCTGTACGCCGCACTTTTCAGCCATTCGGTATTGTCATCGGAAAAGCCCCGGACGATCACCATTCTCACCCATGACAGCTTCAGCGTCAGCAAGCATGTGATCGAGGCCTTTGAACAGGCCCATCAGGCAACCGTTCGATTGATAAAAGCCGAAACGGCCGGCGCCGCACTGGATCAGGCGCTCGCCTTCCGCCGGCGGTCTCCGGCGGCCGACATCGTTTACGGCCTGGACAACACGATGATGGGGCGGGCCTTGGAAGCCGGCATTTTTGAACCCTATGCCTCTCCGCTTCTGAATCAGATCCCGCAGGAATTCAAACTCGACCCCGAAAACCGGCTCCTTCCGGTGGATTACGGGGATGTCTGCCTGAACTATGACAAGAAGTGGTTCGCCAGACGGGGACTCGCGCCGCCGGGCAGCCTGAAGGATCTTACCCGGCCGATGTATGAAGGATTGACGGTGGTCGAAAACCCGATGACCTCTTCACCGGGGCTGGCGTTTCTCCTGGCCACGATCGCCCATTTCGGTGAAGATCAGTTTCTCGACTTCTGGGCCGATCTTCGGGACAACGACCTTTTGGTGGTGGACGGATGGAAACAGGCCTATCTCGGGCATTTCAGTGCCGCATCCAAAGGCAGCCGGCCCATCGTCATCAGTTATGCCAGCAGTCCGGCGGCCGAGGTGTTTTATGCGGAGCACCGGATCTATGAAGCCCCCAGCGCCGCCATCACCGACTCGGGGATGAGCTTTCGGCAGGTCGAATTCGTCGGCATTGTAAAGGGAGCCCGAAACAAGGAACTGGCCCGCCGGTGGGTCGATTATATGCTGGACACCCCCTTTCAGAAGGATATCCCTTTGCAGATGTTCGTTTTTCCGGTCAACCCGAAGGCGCCGCTGCCGGATCTTTTTACTCGATATGCGCGAGTGGCCCGCAAGCCGATTTATATGCCGGTGGAAAAAATCCAAAAAAACCGCCGAAAATGGGTGGAGGCATGGTCGAAGGTGGTCCTCAAACATAAACCTTGAATTGGTGGAATTCCGATTCCAATTTTCTGACCAGATCCAGCACCCCGGATAGGTTCCCCTTCCCCGCTGTCCTTTCAATTTCTCCGGCGATTCCGGAAAACCGAACGGCAGACAAGTTAATGGCCATGCCCTTGAGGCTGTGGGCTTCAATTTGGACTCGGGCCGCATCCTGTCGATCCAGGAACTCCTTGACCCGCTCGATTTGTGCGGGAACCCTTTCGATGAAAATAGAGACCAGTTCATCACATAGGGCTTCATTTCCCCCGATTCGTTTCAACAATGCCTCCCGATCGAAAACGGCCCCCTGTGTCATCCCGGATAACTCCTTTGGTTTGATTCCGTGGGTCCAATGACCCATTTAAATACCTCGGCGCGCAAACACGCCCGATGAAATGAACGATAAAGGCAGTCTGCATCCGCTTGCCGATGCCGGATCGAGATCCGGATCCTGAACGTGCATATCCCTATGATTTCCTGCATATCACCAAAAGCAAGGGAAGATCCATTATTTTTCCGGCCCGAATGTGATAAAATATTTTGACAAGCGGCACTTCAACCTGTAAGGTGTAAAAATATATTTCTATTTAAATAATAAACCCTTATGAAGAAAATTCATTAACGGGCCCTGAGCCGATCCCCTTTCGTTCACGGCCGATACCTCTGGTGACCGCCGAATTCCTCCCCGGGGAACATGCAACGGCAAATGAAAAAGATCATACCCCAAGATCTGGCGCAAATTCTGAAACACCACAAGCGATGGTTGCGCTCCGACGGAAAAGAAGGAACCCGCGCGGACCTGATCAAAACCGATCTTTCCGGAACCGATTTATCCGAAGCCAACCTCATGCTGGCCGAACTTTCCGGTTCCCAGTTATCGGGGTCGAACCTGCTGCTGGTCGATCTCTCCCAGGCGAACCTGTCGGATGCCGATCTTTCCGGCGCCGATCTTTCCGGCGCGGACCTGCTGCTGACCAATTTTGAAAGAGCGGACCTGTCCCGGGCGGACCTGTCGGTGGTCGACCTCTCCGGCGCCACCCTCTCCCATGCCCGGTTGGCCGGCGCCATTCTGATTCAGGCGGACCTGTCCGGCGCCACCCTGAAGGGAGCGGATCTCTCCGGCGCCGATCTTTCCGGGGCCAATCTGTCGAGCGCGGATCTGGCCGGCGCCAATTTATCCCAGGCCCGCCTGCCCAAAGCCAATCTTCAGGGCGCCAATCTCACGGGCGCCAACCTGTTGCTGGCCAACACCTATGCCGCGGAATTCAAGGGGGCCGATCTGACCCGTCTTACGGTCGACTCCCTGACCATGACCCAGTTTTCACCGGATTTGATTCATCGGTTTCAAAGAACCTTTCAGGTCATCAACCTCGATTATTCCAGTCGGTTTTCCCTGCTTCGCCAGATGGATTTCCCACCCGCCTGCCATCTGGCCGGTCTCTCTTTCTTAAATTATTTCGGCGCTTTTCTGGTCCAGAAATTTCCTGAAGAAAATATCAAGGTTCGAATCGAAATGCGAGCCCAGACCGTCACCCTGATTATCGAAACCCCCAATGAAGCGGCCAAAAACAAAACCGAAGAATTTCTTGAAATTTTCGGACTCGTCATTCAAGGAAAGCTGATTCCCGAGGCCCTGTCGGATAATCCGCTGGAGATTGAACGCTTAAAGCAACTCTTTCGCCATTCCGAAAATATTCTGAAAGGGGAGCACCGGGCATTGAAGAGCGAACCCGAGGCCGGATCGAGTGAACCGGCCCTCGACATTGAATGGCTGAGAGATTACATCGGCGGTCGGTTCCAGCATATGGAACATATCCAATCCAGAAACCTGGGGCCGGGAGATCTCAGGGGCAATGTGGCCGCCTATGCCAGCGGTTTTCGAAAATTTATGGGGTTCATCAAGACCCTCATGGGCCAGCATGAAGAGATCCGCCCGGAACTGACGGTGCTGTTTGAAAAATTGAGCCTGGAGTCTCCGAGAGGTACCGATATCGGGAAAGTCGAAAAAAGCCTCTCCGCGATCAAGTCCAAATCTCCAAAGCGGCACAAAGAGCTGTCCGCATTGTTTTCGGATCTCAACTTCAATGAAAGCGGCAGTCAGTGGGGCGAAACCCTGTCGGATCTTTTTCATCGCGGCCGATGAGCCGCCGACCGGAGCGAGGAGGTGAAGATGGCGTTTTTTCCATGGGAAGACCGGTACCGAATCGGTGTGGACAGGATCGATCTACAACACGAAAAACTGGTCGGCCTGTTGAACGATCTGTATGAGGCCATGCACGCGGGTGAGGGACGAGAAGCCCTGGGCCGGGTGCTGACGGGGTTGACCCGGTATGTGCGGACCCATTTCTCATTTGAAGAACAGATGATGCGGGAGCGAGGATATCCCGGCTTCTCCGCGCACCGTGAAAAGCATGAAAAGATGACCCGAAAGGTGATGGAGATTCAGGAAGCCTTTGAAAAGGAAGAGATCATCAGCCCGGTTCAGGTCAGCAATTTTTTAAAAGGGTGGCTGCAAAAACATATCTTGGAAACAGACCGGAAATTCGGAGATTTCTGTCAAGCGCAGGAGTAAAACAACAGGGAAACGCGTCCGATCCCGATCGAAAAGAGGAGTGGATCACATTTTGAAAAAAGTCGGCTTGTATGTCAAAATCGATACGGAGGCGAGCAAAAAGGCGGATGAATTTGAACACTGGCTGCACTCCAAACAGGTGGAGGTGGTTCGGCGAGAAACCCTCCCGCCCAGCCGCAGACTCCCCCAGAAACCGATATCCACCGCCCCGCCGGATCTCGACTGCATGTTCGTGCTGGGAGGAGACGGCACCTTTTTGAGCGCCGCCCGATGGATCGGAGAGCACCCGATTCCGCTGCTGGGCATTAAATTCGGAGAAGTCGGTTTTCTGGCGGAAACCGCCGCGGACGCCCTGTTTCCGGCGGCAGAGAATGTTCTGAATGAAAAATTCACCACCTCGCCCCGCATGCGCCTGTCGGTCCAAGTCTTTCGGGAAGGTATTGAGATCGCCCGGGAACCGGTGCTCAACAAAGGGGCTCTGGCGCGGCTTGCCCATATCAAAACCTATATCAACGACCGATACCTCACCACCTATAAAGCGGACGGGTTGATCGTTTCCACGCCGACCGGGTCCACCGCCTATAACCTGGCCGCCGGCGGGCCCATCATTCATCCCGCGGTACCGGGGATCATTATGTCCCCCATCTGCCCCTTTACCCTGACCAACCGCCCGCTGATCATTCCGGATTCAGCCGACATCATGATTCGACTGGCGCAAAAATCTTCGGACATCATGCTCACCTTTGACGGACAGGTCGGACTGGATATCAGTGAAAAAGATACCATCATCGTTCGCAAGGGGCTGAATCCCATTCAGATGATCGTAATGCCGAACCGCAATTATTTCGATGTTCTCAAAACCAAGCTGCGATGGAGCGGTGGCCAGGTATAATGATTGACAAAGTGGATTCGTATCGATACAGAAACGTACCCGAACCCTTCTTTAACCCGCACCTTCGCGGGTTCAAAGGAATCACTGCCAAATGGGAATTCTAAAAAACCAACCGATGATAATTCTGGGCGTCGTCATCACGGCGCTCTTCCTGGTTTTCAGCATCGTCAGAATCGATTTTCTCGACAACCTGGAGCTGAAATTCTATGACCTTCGAATGAAGATGAGAGAGGCCCCGGGCGATTCCGATGAAATCGTGATCGTGGATATCGACGACGATTCCATCGACAAACTCGGCCGGTGGCCTTGGCCCCGTTCTCTGATGGCCCGGGGAATTCAAAAGGTTCATGAAGCCTCCCCCAGGCTGATCGGCCTCAATATGATCTACAGTGAACCGGAAGAAGCCGGGGGGTTGAAGCAGATAAAGCTGTTGTCCGAATTCATTCTTCAGGAAACCGGCGGCAACAATCCGAAAATTCTCCGGGCTATGCAAATGGCCCAGGAACAGCTGGACAATGACCGAAAACTGGCCGAGGCCCTGGAGACCGCCGACAATGTGGTGCTGCCGGTCTTTTTCAAGGAATCCCGAATCGCTGCTCGAAACCAAAAGACCGCCGATGAAGCCATCGCCTCCCATGCCGTTCCCAATGTGGATGCCGCCGGCCCCGGAGAAACCGCCGAAGCCGATGAAATCAAGGCGCCCATCCCACCGTTTTTGGAGGCCGCCGAAGGTATCGGCCACGTCAATCTCATCTATGATTCAGACGGCAAGGTTCGCCGGGACATCCTCCTGTTTCGATACCGGGACCTCTACATTCCCTCTTTTCCCCTGCGGCTGGCCGCCCTTTCTCTGGATATCTCCAACACCAATATCGAAGCCGACCTGGGCAGTTATGTAACCCTGGGCAGCCGCATCTCGATTCCGACCACCTCCAATACGCGAATGCTGGTCTCCTTCAAAGACACGGAGCAGGCATTCAAGAGCTATTCTTTTTTCGATGTCATCAACGACAAGATCCCCGCAAGCGTCTTTTCGGATAAAATCGTTCTGATCACCCCTTCGGCCTCGGGCATTATGAACCCGTTCAGCACCCCCACCAGCCAACGAATGAACTTCGGCGAATTCACCGCCAATGCGGTCTGGACCATCCTGAATCAGCAGTTCATTCGACAACCCGCATGGGGTTCCGTCGCCATCTACGTGATGATCGTCGTGGTGGGGCTGTTGATCACCCTGGTACTGCCCCGGCTCAAGGCGATTGTGGCCGGGTTGACCTTTCTCCTGTTTTTGGGACTCCTGGTGGGAAGCGCCATCTATCTCTTCGTATCTCAGGGGCTCTGGGTCGAAATCACCTACCCCTTCCTCCAGCTGCTTTTCGGCTATATCGGGGTGGTCACGATCAATTTCTTCGTCACCGAAGCCGGGAAGGAGAAGATCGAAGGAGAATCCGCCGAAACCAACCGCATGCTGGGACTTTCTTTTCAAAACCAGGGCATGCTGGACATGGCTTTCGATAAATTTCGAAAGGTGCCGGTGGATGAAGAAACCAAGGACCTGCTCTATAATCTCGGGCTGGATTATGAACGAAAACGTCAATATAACAAGGCGGCCGCCGTATATGAATACATCGAGCGGTATGACCCCCACTATAAAGACGTCGCGCCCAAAAAGAAAAAACTGCTTCAGGCCAGCGAAAACATGGTTTTCGGCGATGGTCTGATGAGCGGCGGCAGCACGGGCGGCGACCCGTTGCTCTCCGGCGGCAGTGAAACCCGTCCGACACTGGGCCGGTATGAGGTCCTGAAGCAGCTCGGGAAGGGGGCCATGGGCATCGTCTATCTGGGGCAGGACCCGCGAATCAACCGGACCACGGCCATTAAGACCTTCAAGTTCACCGAGGGATTCGAGCCCGAAGAGGCGGAAAAACTCAAACAGAAGTTTTTCCGGGAGGCGGAAAGCGCCGGCACCCTGTCCCACCCCAATATCGTGACCATCTATGACGCAGGGGACGAACACGACCTGGCCTATATCGCCATGGAATTTCTGGACGGGGATGATTTTCAGAAATACACCAAGAAAAAGAACCTCCTTCCCATGCGGAAGGTGATCGAATATGTGGCCGATATCGCCGACGCACTCGACTATGCCCATCAGAAGGGGATCGTGCACCGGGATGTCAAACCGGCCAACATCATGATTTTAAAAAACAAGGTGGTCAAAATCACCGATTTCGGCATCGCCCGAATCACCGCCTCGTCCCAGACCCAGACCGGAGTGGTCAAGGGCACGCCCCATTATATGTCCCCCGAACAGATATCCGGGAAAAAGGTGGACGGCAGAACCGATATTTTCTCCCTGGGGGCCATGCTGTACCAGCTGCTGACCGGCGAGCTTCCGTTTCGCGGAGACAGCCCGGCGGCCCTGATGCATCAGATCATGAACGTGCGCCATCCGGACCCCCGCAAAAGCAATCCCAAAATCATCAAACCCCTGGTCACCATCATCGATAAAGCGCTGGAAAAAGACTGGGACAAACGCTACCAGCGGGCGAGCCACATGGCCAAACATCTGAGGATTCTGGGGTCCAAAATCGATGCCATCATGGCTCAGAAAAAAGCGGCCAGCGCCAAAAGCGCCTGATCATAATTTCCCCACCTGGTAAAGAGAGGGCTTTCGATGGTTGTTGTGGAATCGGCCGGATTGACGGACGTCGGAATGAAACGAAAAGGAAACGAGGATGCGCTCTTTTACGATGACGACCTGAAGCTGTTTGTGGTGGCCGACGGCATGGGGGGGCACCAGGCCGGTGAAATCGCCAGTGACCTGGTGGTGAAGACCATGAAGGATTACATGGTCCGGTTCAATAAAAAAGAGGCGGTCGAAGAACTGGCCGATTCCGATAAGACCCTTTCCAAAGACGCCAACCGGCTGATCTCCGGCATCAACCTGTCCAATCAGGTGGTTTATCAGGCGGCCATCAACAAACGGGCTTTTCGGGGAATGGGCGCCACCCTGTCCGCGGTCTATTTTTCAGATGACACCCTCATCGCCTCCAATGTGGGAGACAGCCCCATCTACCTGATACGAAACCAGAAAATCGAGACCCTGTCGGTCCCCCATACGGTACTGGCCGAACAGATCGCCCTCAACCAGGATCAGGAGACCCGATTCGGCCAGGAATACAGCCACATGCTCACCCGGGCCATGGGGGTGGATGAAACCGTCAAACCCGATATCTGCGAGTTGCAGTGTTTCAAAGGAGACATTCTGGTGATCGCCTCGGACGGGCTGACCAATAAAGTCTCCTCTGAGGAGATTTTGCAGATCGTCCAGCCCAAAAAGCCCGCCAAGGCCTGCCGAATACTGGTGGACATGGCCAACCAGCGCGGTGGTGATGACAATATTACGTTGATTGTGATAAAGGTAAAGCAGGTCCAACATCAACGAAGAGGATTTATGAACCGGATCTTCCGGTTCATTCGTCGCGGTTAGCTTAACAGCAGCAAAGGGGAATACCATGCCGTTAGTGACCCTGAGATTTAAAAAAGATCAGAAAAAGCTGGGTGAGTTTGTCGCCGAGAAGGGAAGGTCCCTCACCATCGGGCGGCTCGAAGACAACGACATCGTCATCGAAAATCTGGCGGTCTCGGGCCATCACGCCAAAATCGACGCGGTCGGGGACAAGTTTCTGGTGACGGACCTCAACAGCAAAAACGGAACCTTCGTCAACGAGACGCTGATCACACAACCCCACTGGCTTCGGCACGGGGACGTCATCATCATCGGAAAACACTACCTGGTCTTCGCCTACACCTCGGAGGAAGACCCGCCCGAGGATGCCCATAATCCCATGCAGGATACCATGATCATGGATACGGAGCAGTTCCGGAAGATGCGGGAAAATAGCCAGGCATCTCAGCAGGCCCGCCAGGCCAAGAAAGAACCTGTGGGAGTGCTCTCTTTCCTTTCCGGCGGCGAGGGCGAAATCGACCTCACCAAAAAACTGACCAAGATCGGCAAAAACGCCTCTTCGGACATCGTCATCAGCGGCCTGACCATCGGTCAGACGGCGGCCACCATCAGCAAACGCCCCAACGGCTATTATCTCAGTTACGTAGGGGGATTTTCCAAGCCCAAAGTGAACGGGGAAACGGTCAAGGAATCGGTCCAGCTGAACCAGTTCGATACCATTGAGCTCGGCTCCCTGAAAATGCAGTTTCTGCTGAAAGAATAAGCAGCCGGCCGGATCCTTCTGAGCCGTGAAAAGGACCGGTTGTTCGGAACACCCGTTTCCCCACCGACACCGGCCTGTTTGATCGCGGGGAACGGGTTTACCATGTGGAGCAGATTTTAAAAAATGAGAACCTCTGCCAATTCGCTTTTTTCAGACAAACGCTTCCTGATCCCTTTTATTGTTCTTGTTCTGGTCATCGGCGGCATTGTCTTTTTGTTTTTCACCAACGACGAGGTGTCCACCGAGCTTCGCCAGGTGCGGGAGCCGATGCCCAATCAGTTTTTCGTCGGCATCGACATATCCGCCACCATCAGCACCGACATCCTCGAAAAACTCAAAAAGGCCCTCATTTCCAGGCTTCGCAATTTTATCGGTGATAAGGCGGTCTCTTATACGGTGACCACCTTCGGGAATCCGGGATGCGGAATGGATTCGATATCCCGAATTGTTTCCACCCGGTCCCCGGACGACCCGATGGCCTTCAGTCTCCAAGTGGAAGATCATATCACCGAGATCGACATCACCAAAGTGGCGCCCAGAGATACCGAGCCCCTGACCACCCCCCTTTATTGCTTTCTCGAAAACATCCTGCCCCGGCATGCCGGCGGGCGAATCATCATCTTTTCGGATCTCTTGAACGACGACAGCGATTGCGAGAAGCAATTTATTTTCCCGGAAAACGCCATCGTCGAGTTCGGAAAAAACAAAAGCGGCCAGATTATTTTTCTCTATCCCACGCCCCACTTGACCGACAACCCGGAGCTGAATCAACGAATACGGGATAAACAGGAAGATTTTATCGCCCGAATGAAAGCCCTGAGCAGTCAGGGAAAGGTTCGGGCCTTTTTTTATCACAT
>JAABSQ010000421.1 GCA_011390315.1 Desulfobacteraceae bacterium | reverse complement strand
GATGATCCGCTGGAAACCCTGGAGTTCATCCGGTCTCAACTTCAAAATGCCATTCCCACCACCATGTTCGACGTCGTATGGGAACGAACCGCCAAGGTGCTTCAAACGATCGTATCGGCGGTCCGGGGATAGATGCGGAATCGCCGCTCACGGGAAAAGAACCCGATTTGAATTCACCATCGGAACCCGCCTGGGCGGAGATCGATTTAGGCGCCGTCGGCCGCAATATTCGGGAACTGAAACGCGTCACCCGTCCGGGCGCGGCATTCATGGCGGTGGTCAAAGCCGATGCCTACGGACACGGAGCGGTCGATGTGGCCCGGACGGCCCTGGCCCACGGGGCGGACCGGCTGGGGGTCGCCCGAATCGCCGAAGCCGTGGAGCTTCGACAAGCCGGCCTGAAAGTCCCCATTCTCATTTTCGGCCATACCCCTCCGGAACGTGCTTCGGAACTGATTCGCCGGAATCTGACCCAGACCGTTTATCGCCGGGATACGGCTGAAATGCTTTCGGAACAGGCGGTCGCCGAGGGGAAACGCCTGCCCGTTCACCTGAAAATCGACACCGGCATGGGACGGCTGGGGATGCTCTCCTTTTCACCGGAGGGGAACCCCGCCGCTGTCCTCGAATCGATCACCTCCATCTGTAAACTCCCGGGGCTGGCGGTCGAGGGTATTTTCACCCACTTCGCCGCCTCGGATTCCGTGGACAAGTCATATTCCCGCCTTCAGTTCGAGCGGTTCATGAACCTCCTGGACCGGCTCCGCTCGGTGGGAATCGAATTTCAGGTACGCCACTGCGCCAACAGCGCCGGGATCATCGATCTGCCGGAAACCCACCTGGATCTGGTCCGGGGGGGCATCGCCATATACGGGCTTCCGCCGTCCGATGAGGTCGATCTTCGGCGGATCGCCCTAAGTCCTGCCATGGCCCTCAAATCCCGGATTATTCATCTGAAATCGGTTCCCGCCGGGTTCAAGGTAAGCTACGGCATGACCTATGAGACCCCTGCCCCCACCTCCGTCGCCACGGTCTCCATCGGGTATGCGGACGGGCTGAACCGACTCCTCTCTTCCCGGGGTCATATGCTGGTCCGCGGGCGACGGGCCGCCATCGTCGGGCGGGTCTGCATGGATCTGACCATGCTGGATGTGGGTCACATTCCGGAAGCCCGGGTGGGGGATGAGGTGGTGATATTCGGCCGACAGGAAAAGGAACTGATTCATGTGGATGAAATCGCCGCCCTTTTACACACCATCAACTACGAGGTGGTCTCCACCATCACCCGCCGGGTGCCCCGCATCTATTCTTCCTGAAACTCTTTATTTTCCCATCAAATCCATTCTCTTCATCCTCATCCCCAACAGTAAGCTACTCTATTTTTAGATATTCACAATTCCGACTCACCGAATATCGAAGAACCACCTCCTTGAATTCCTGAGAAACCGGAAATTTTTTTCTTGTATTCCAGGAATCCCGACGAGTATACGACATGAATCTGATTTTCTCAGTCAAAAAGGTTTAATACAGGCAGCCCCGCATTCATCCCATGATTTATTCGTGTCGATTCCAGCGTGGCGTATGCTGTGCATCCGGAAATCGCCATAACAAAATTTCTGAGGTTTACAAACTAAAACGGCACAATCTTTGCTGACTTTACCTGAGATGGATTTTTCGAACGGCCGAACCCAATCCATTTCCGATCGACACATTTTGAGGTTTTACATGTGGTTTTTCCAAAAAAGGAGCACTACCTATCTCGGCAGTTATTTGAGATATCTACTTCAAAAAATGCATATTCCGCAAAAAACCTCGTCGCTAACATGCTTCTATCATTTCATTTATAAAAAAAATTATAGACTTTTTCTAAAGCTTCTTCTATATGAATGGCTTGCTCAAAGTGTATACACTAATAGGGCGGCAAGGGAAGATTTTTGAGATTTTCATATAAAACCTGAATTCTTTACTGAATTCCAAAAAATAAACATGACTTGGTGGATACGTATTCATCCCTGAGGAACGACCTGAATTCGTCCGATTCTTCAACCTGCCGATGGGAGAAAATGAATAGCACACTTTCAGACGAGCAGATATCTCCGGTTTTTCGTTTTTTGTATTTCCTGATCCTGTTATTCGGGTTGACGATCGGGGTGCAGGCGGCCTCGGCGGCGAGTTCCACCGATACCGACCATGACGGAATGCCGGATTGGTGGGAAAATCGCTCTTTCGGCGCCGGGCATCTCGATTTTAACAGCGATGATGCCCGGGAAGACCCGGATGCAGACGGCCTCGACAATCTCTCCGAATTTTTTCACGGAACCAACCCTTTTAACCCGGATACCGACGGGGACGGCCTGAGCGACGGCGAAGAGGTAAACCGATATGGCGCCAACCCCCTGATGTGGGACACCGACGGGGGCGGCCATTCCGACGGCTTTGAAATCCTGAACGGACGGAATCCCCTCGATCCGGACGATGATGCCGCCGGGATGAGCAGCACCATTCGACTCACCCCGGGCTGGAACCTTTTTTCTCTGCCCCTGGCGCCTCAGAACACCGCCGTCACCTCCGTTTTGACCGCGATTTCCGGAAAGTACATCTCCATCTGGAGCTATCAGAACGGTCACTGGCGGACATTTGATCCCGACAATCCCGGTTTCAGCGATCTTTCCGTTCTGGAACCGGGCCGTGGATATTGGATCAATATGACCGCAGCAGGCGATTTGCCCGTTTCCGGCGCGCCTGCCTCACGGTCCATTTCTCTGAATTCGGGATGGAATCTGGTCGGATACAATTTGTCGGCCTCGCAGGATGTCGGAACCGCCTTGTCCTCCATTTCGGGAAAATATATTAATGTGTGGACCTTTTCAGACGGCGTATGGAAAGTGTATGATCCGGTAAACCCGGGGTTCAGCGACCTGACCCATTTTCACCCGGGCCAAGGATACTGGATCAACACCACCACGGCATGCATCTGGACCTTGCCGTGATTCTCAACCCCGCCTGAACCTCTCAGTCGGGCCAGGGATTTTCACGAACCAATACGCATCAGCCCCATCAGAAAAATGCTTGAATTCCCGATGGCACATGGTATAAAGATATTTTTCCATTTTATCCATTCCCATACGGAAATTATTTAGAAATAGATAACGTCGACATGAAAAAACAATTTTCCTTACCCGTTCGCAGGTCGCTTTTTCCACCCTGAACCGGATTTTAATTAAGGAATCGAAATCTCCCTGAGACACGACGTGCACTCCGGAACAGCTCTAACAAGGTTGTTAAATGGCTCATAAAATCTTCGCTTTTGTATTCGCCTGTTGCTTCATCTTTCTGCTTCCGCTCACGGCTGCGGCCCAGCTGCCGTTGCCTTTCAGAATCGGCGGCACCCTGGCCGTAAACGACACACCGATCACCAGCGACAATGATGCCGGCTACACCGTGCGAGCAGTCAAAAGCAACGGCAACCCTTTTGTTCCGGCCGCCGAGGATACCGACGGGATCGACCCGATCTCCGGCTGGTACCGAATCGATGTGCCTATTTTTGATGCCGCCGAACAGACGGGGGGCGCCGTTCCGGGATCGGAAGCGATGATCGAGGTCCTGTTCAATGGGCAACCCCTTACCGTCGCCACCCCGCCCAATGGCATTTTTACCGTCGGGGGAAGCGGTGAACTCAGACAAATCGATGTCGAGGCCCGGCAGCAGTCGGCCAATCAACCGCCCACCGCCGATGCCGGGACGGATCAAATCGTCACCGAAGGGGAATTGACGACCCTGAACGGTCTCGGCTCTTCCGATCCCGATCCTGGGGACAACCTTTCTTTTCAATGGGAGCAGATCGATGCCGGTGCGCCGGTCACCCTTTCCGATCCCACCGCCCCGCAGCCGACATTTACCGCACCGGAAATCACCGGAACCGAAAGGACCCTGGAATTCAGACTCACGGTCACAGACATCGCGGGGCAAACCGATGCGGATGAGGTCTCGGTGACGGTTCGGACTTCCGATGCTCAACCTCCCACCGCCGATGCGGGACCCGATCAGACGGTAACCGAGGGCGACGTGGTCACCCTCAACGGTGCGAATTCCTCGACGCCGGACCCGGCGGACACCCTCGCCTATGAATGGGAGCAGATCTCCGGAACCCCGTCCGTAACCCTCTCCGATCGGTTCGATCCCCGCCCTGCCTTTGTTGCGCCCGATGTGGCGCCCGGCGGACAAACCGGCCTGGTTTTTCAGCTCACAGTGAAAAACGGCGCTGATCTGACCGATTCGGACACGGTCACCGTAATCGTCCTCCCGGTCGGAAATCAACCGCCGAATGCCGATGCCGGCGCCCCCCAAAGCGTGGTGGAAGGTACCGAGGTTTTCTTAAACGGATCGGGATCATCCGATCCCAATCCGGGGGATATTCTTTCTTATCAGTGGGAGCAGACGGACGGCCCGATGGTTATGCTTTCGGATGATACCGACCCGGAACCCAGTTTCATCGCACCCGATGTGACAGGGGCAGGCGCCGTTTTTCTTGAATTTATTCTGACCGTCCGGGACGATAAAAATGCCGCGGACACAGACCGCGTCATCATCACCGTCACCGAAACCCCGACCGGACCGAATCAGCCGCCGACAGCCGATGCCGGACCGGACCGGATCGCCGAAGCGGGAGACCGGGTGCTCCTGGACGGGACCGGTTCCCGGGATTCGGACGGCAGTATCATCGCCTACCAATGGAACCAAATCGACGGGGATATTCCGGTGGCCTTGGCGGGCGCCTCACAACCGGAAGCGAGCTTCATCGCCCCCGATATCCAGAACGCTCAGGTGCTGAGATTTCAATTGCGGGTCATCGACAACAACGGCGGCGAAGATACCGATGAGGTAACGGTAAGGGTATTGGGAGACGGTCAGATGCCGGCGGCGGATGCCGGCCCCGATCGGACGGTGCGGGAAGGGAATTACGCGGTTCTGGACGGCGCCCGATCCCACGCTCCGGTCGGTGATATCGTCTCTTTCCGGTGGGTGCAGACCGGGGGCCCGATCGGAGTGGACATTTCCAATCCGACCGGCTCGAAAACCACCTTTTTTGCGCCTTCCGTGGATTCGGATACGCTTCTGACCTTTCAACTGACGGTCACCACCGAATCCGGCATCACGGATGTCGATACGGTTCAGTATACGATTCTCGATTCCGGTCCCGGCCCCGGTGATGATGACAGCACCTGTTTCATCTCCACCCTCAATTAGGCGCATGATGAAATCGGTGGACTGAAAACCTCATTCCTGAACCCGGAACTTTCTGCCCGATGACGAGGTTTGTATGAATAAAAGGGGGGTTGCGCTTGCCGTTCTTACGGTCGGTCTCTTGTTTTTCAGTGCATACACACCGGTTTCCGCGAATGAAACCGCCCGGGTCAAGATAGACGCCTCGGACGGCGCCTCAGGAGACCGGTTTGGTCGAGCGGTCGCTGTTTCGGGAAGTTATGCCGTCATCGGCGCCTATCAGGCGGACGGCGCAGGTAAAAACTCCGGCGCCGCGTATATGTTTCGGCAAACCGGCGGGGGTTGGAGCCAAACCGCCAAATTGATTCCCCGGGATGCGCTGCCCCATGATTATTTCGGCAGCAGTGTGGCCGTTTCCGGAAGCACCGCCCTCATCGGTGCGATGAACCGGTTCGAAGGAAAATTCGGAAAGGGGGCGGTCTATCTCTTCCAGAATATCGATTCCGGCTGGACCCAGCAGGCAAAATGGATCCCTTCCGACGGCGCCGCCAACGACAATTTCGGATGCAGCGTATCGGTATCCGGTGAATACGCCTTGGTCGGTGCATTTCGGCACAGCGCCCGGGGAACCGATGCCGGCGCCGCCTACATTTTCAGAAACAGCGGTGGAAGCTGGTACCAGCAGGCAAAATTGACCGCCTCCGACGGAACCGCCGGAGACAATTTCGGAAGATCGGTCGCCATTGACGGCGATTATGCCGTGGTCGGCGCCATCCACGAAAACACCCGCGGAACAGGCGCCGGCGCCGCTTATATTTTCAGAAACAGCGGCGGTAACTGGATTCAGCATTCCAAATTGCTGGCCGCCGACGGGTCGGCCCGTGATTTTTTCGGATTTTCGGTCTCCATCCACGGGGACTACGCCGTCATCGGCGCATCCGGAGTCGGAAACGGCATGGGAGCGGCTTATGTGTTTCAAAACACCGGCGGCACATGGACCCAGAAGGCCAAGCTAACCGCCGCGGACGGAAAGGCCGGGGATTTCTTCGGACGCTCCGTATCCGTATCCGGAGATTACCTGGTTGCGGGCGCGGACGCCGGAAACGCCTCGGGCGGAAAAACCGGCGCCGCCTATATCTTTCGGAAAACAAGTTCCGGATGGCTTCGGGAATCCAAGATCCTGGCCGGCGACGGATCTTCATCGGATCGCTTCGGGTGGGCCGCGGCCATCTCCAGTCCGGCCCCTGGAGACTATGTCGCCGTTATCGGGTCCCCTGGAGATGACGACCGGGGAAGCGAGTCGGGGGCCGCCTATTTTACCGGCGGCGCCACCGTTCCGGATATCGAAATCATTCCCTCGAAACTGACCATCCACCAGACCATGCCCCCCAACGCCGACCCCGACCTGTTCATTCCGCCGCCG
>JAABSQ010000420.1 GCA_011390315.1 Desulfobacteraceae bacterium | reverse complement strand
CCGGCATCACCCCCATAGGGACAAGGTCCGGCCTTCCATCAGATGGGCGGCAACCCTTCAGGAAAATTACACTCCCGAAAGGCGCCTTTGGGCTATATTTTTCCGTGTGAAAGGGGTTGGCCCATTTTGAGCTCAGAAAGGATTTTTTCAGGGATACCAATGGTGATTTTTTCATGGTCGGATAAACCATCTTCTGCAGGAATACCGGTTTTGCATTAGGCGTCAGACGCTTGAAATACAGTTTTATAACCTTCCCCAAGCACTTTTTTCACGGCCTCGAGATCTGAAAACCGTTTCCGTATGATCGATTCTCCGATTTCCCGGGGAAGGCATCGGGAGAACTTTAGCCCATCCAGCAATTCGTCGTCAATGGGAAGGGTATCTGTGGAATCAAGGGCGTTTTGGAGATGATCCATCCATTCCGCTGGATTTGGGACGGCATTTCGGAAGACGATCGCCAGACTGCCGGGTTGGGCGTTCAGGTGAAGATGGTGTTTCAGGAGTCGGCAGAGGGTCCGGTTGGCGGCATCTCCGGCAAAGGTCCACCAGCGGGTTTCGCGAGGGTTGTATTCAAATACGGTCTTGCCGGGTTCCATCCAGTTCATGGCTTCACGAATCTCACGCATTTTTTCCGAGGTTCGTTTGGACCAGCAGGAAACCGCTTCGGTATCGGCCTGAAGCACCGCGCCAATGGCCCGGCACACTTCGAACCCCATGGACATGCCGGCGCCGACCCATCGGGAGCGGCCGGGCTGCGCGACCGCTTCGACATAGGCGATTTTGGCTTTCCAGTCGATATGGCGCACGGCCCAGCTGCGGCCGGCCAGAAGAATCACCGCATCTTCGTGTTTGGAGGAGAGAAAGGACATCGGGTGAATCAGCCCCAGGGGTTCCCGCCCATGTTTGACGGTGAAAAGAGGGTCGCCCGCCACCATGGACAGAACCTCCATGAAGTGGCGGAACCCGAATTCCTGCTCCCCTTTTCGGCCGAACCAGAGAAGACCCTGATCCATCCAGAGAATATCTTCCGCCACCATGAATCGAATAATACCGTTGATTCGATCGCGATCCAGCCCGGCGATTGCAAGAAAACCGTCGAGCCAATCTTCCCGGGTTCTTGCCCCGATGCCGCCTTCCTGAAGGGCAAGGGCCATCAATTGTTGGGAAAAGACATGGTAAGGGATCGGGGGGGGCGTCAGCGGCTCCACCCAGCCGGTCTGCCAGAGATGCACCAGTCCGCAGGCATGGAGCAGGGCGTCCTCGGAGGTGGCCAAAAACAGATAATTTCGATTTGTACCGGCGCGACGGCCGGTGCGGCCCATCCGCTGGAGAAAACTGCTTACGGTACCGGGGGCATCGATTTGAATGGTGCGGTCGAGATTCCCCACATCGATTCCCAGTTCCAGCACGCTGGTGGCCACAATGACGCAGTCATCACGTTCTGAAAATGCCTGTTCGGCCTGGTGTCGCTGGATCGGGCTCAGGGAGCTGTGCGTCACAAACACGGTGACATCCTTTTTGCGAAGGGCGGCGCCCAGCTGTTCAGCCCTGCTGCGGCTGTCTGTAAACACCAGCCGCTTCTCTCCCCGATGAAGGCGTGAAATGACGACCGCCGCATTGTCCAGGGAACCGACAAAATCCACCTTGACATCGGCGTCTATGCCGCCGGTTTTATCCGGCTGCTGCACGGCATAGGGTCCTTGGCCGCCGCCCCGAAGCCATTGCGCCAAAGCCTCCGGATTTCCGACCGTGGCCGACAACCCGATCCGCTGCATCTCCCGGCCGGCGATTCGAGACACCCGCTCCAGCACCGCCAGGAGATGCCATCCCCGATCATCCCCCGCAAAGGCATGGACTTCATCGACGATGACGACCCGCACATCCGCAAGAAAGGTTTGATGATCCACTTTTCGGGAGGTCAGCATCACCTCGATCGATTCCGGGGTGGTCAATAGACAATCGGGCGGATTCTGAAGGATTTTTTTTCGGGCTGTGGGCGATATATCGCCGTGCCAGAGCGCGGAACGGCGCCCCAAAAGGGTCAGGTACCGGTCGAGGCGGGTATTCAGGTTGTTAAGAAGCGCTTTGATGGGGCAGATGTAGAGCACCGACAGCCGCCGCCAGTCTCCATCCAGCATTCGAGACAGCACGGGAAAGAGCGCCGCTTCGGTTTTTCCGCCGGCGGTGGGGGCGATGACCAGCATGTGTCGGCCCGCCAGGATAGGCCGGATTACCGTCTTCTGAAAGGGTCTCAGGTCATTCCACCCGAGGCTGTTGACGATATGATGCTGAAGGGCTGCATTGAGCAGATCGAATTCATTCACAGGGTCAGCTCGATATCGAACGTTTCGGCAAGCTGCCCTCAATACTCGATATGAAGCATATTCTTGGCATTCTTATTTCACCAGACCTATCTTTTTTACTTCCCGAAAAATCCGTCGTTTTACTGCGTCCCATTTTACCGGATCGAACAGTAACGGCATCGGTTCCCTTTCGGCATCTTCAAAATACGATAAGGATTTCAGCAAGTGATAGTGATTGCTTATTTCGACCCCATATTTTAAAGGGTATTTCCCAAATAGCTCGGGAAGAGAGAAATGGCGCAGCAAGAAAAACAAATCAATGAAATCTTTTTTGCTGCCCCGGCCTGAGATGGCTTCAAGCTTCATCAAGGCAATATCGGTCCTACTCCCGCAAGGTAAAACAAAGAAATCCATTTTTTATGGGATAAGGCATCAAACAGTTTCTTCTGCTCTTGGGGCAGAATTTCAGTATGCAGGTTCCCGGTCATTCAAAACCATTTCCCAGTAATTCCTGGTTTTCTTATCCAGGTTTCGGCTTTTTTCAACAACTTCCTTTAGAAATTCATGGTCGATTTGATTCATCAGCCACTTGACCGAGTCCATATCCCCTAAATTCAAAATCCGTTCAGTGATAAAAAAAGCGTATTTCTCCATATTCAATTCATGAAAGTTGCAGTCCCAAAAATATTTGCTCAACCTTTTAGGCAATTGGTTCTTCATTGATTCCTCCATTTCCGTGGTTAGCGATATATTCTCAAAGACTTTCTCAGCATATTGTTTTCATGAAGATATGAAAATCAACCACGGGTCACAACATCAGCTCGATATCATCCACATCGGCCGCATCGGCGGCCTCGCGTTCCGCCGGGCTCAGTTCGGCATCGGACAGAGTGAGGGCGTAGTGCTGTTTCGGATCAAAATCCGGGTGCTGATCGATTCGGTCCAGAACCTCGGCCACGAGTTTTTTGAGAAACACCCGGGGGGCGATGC
>JAABSQ010000419.1 GCA_011390315.1 Desulfobacteraceae bacterium | reverse complement strand
GTTTGATCCAGCAGCTTCAATATGAGAACGGACCGACCGTCACCTACACCTATGATCCGGTGGACCGGTATAAAACCCGGGTGAAAAACGAGAACGCCTCCGGGGTTATTTCCCAGTACGATTATACCCACGATATCCTCGGCAGACGGGAGACCGTTACTTATTCCGGATCGGCGTTTACCCGGGGGCCGACTTACCGCCGGTTTGCCTACAATGACCGGAGCGAGCTGATCGAATCTTCGGCCTACCCCGGATCGAATATTACGGATACCAGTTCACCGCTGTCGCCGGAATACCGATCTTATGCATACGATCCCATCGGGAACCGCACCACCGCCACCGATTGGGATAAAACCGCGGAAACTTCGCAGATCATTGATTATGCCGCCAATGAGCTGAATCAGTACGATCAGATCACCGCCGGAACCGAAACCGATCTGCCGGAATACGATGCGGACGGCAATCTGACCCGGATTTCTGCAGACGGCTCGATGATGATCTATAACGGCGAAAACCGTTTGACCGAAGCAGAGTATCGGGTTATTACCGGATACATCACCGGCGAAGGAACCGTCGATCTTACGGATGCAATTTCCGCACTTCAGGTCGCGGCTGGAATGACACCCTCCGGCGTCACCACTGACGGCGACATCGATGATAATGGTCGAATCGGAATTGAGGAGGCGGTGTATGCGCTTCAGGTCACGGCAGAAATGAGGATGACCGCGGAAACATCCAGAAAGCTGGTGATAGCATATGATGCATTGTCACCGTACCCTTTCGAATTTTTTGTAAGCTTCGCTGTCGTTCCGTTTTCCGACCACAGCAATTTTGACGGTATCGTTTTCCACGCGGTAAATGATGCGATATTCCCCGAAATCCACCCGTCGGTAGTCGGGACTTCCGATTAATTTGCTGGAATCATGCGGCTCGGGATTTTCCCTGAGCCTGAAAATGGTACTCACTACCTGTCTAAACTGTTTCGGCGGAAGCTTCGTCAGAAACTTGCCCGCAGCCATAGTTAGATCCAGCTTGTATATCATTCCGATCGCCGCAGAATTTTCAGGGTTTTATCATCACCGAGATATCCTTCGGACTCGGCCTGCTTGGCGCGTTGAGCCCAGTAGGCATCTTCCAGTGCAAGGTATTTTTGATACAGTTCATGCGATATCAGTACAGATTTGACGCGGCCGGACTTTTTAATGATGACCGGATCTTTTTCAGCGGCATCGAGGTACCGCCCCAAACGATTCTTGAATTCGGTTGCAGTTACATCCATTAAGTCCTCCCTATTGAAATCGTAAAATAAATCAACCACGTTCTTCGGGATAAAAAATAATTATGGGAAAAATTACCCAAGAGGATGAACACCTGATGATGCGTCGGCCATTGATCTTCGTCTTGAATTGTGATTCATCCGATTTTTCTGATGGACTATGATAATGTGAAAACCGATACTTACCGAAATTTCAGCCATTTGTCCCGGCACGAACGGGAAGGGGTGGATTTTACCATCGAGTGCCGAGACCGGGAGTCATCATTTCTGATCATGGCGCTCCACGGAGGTCGGATTGAACCGATGACGGTTCAACTGGCTCGACGGATCGCCGGAGAGGATCTATCCTTTTACGGGTTCAGGGGTATCAAGGCGGCGGACAATTGGCGTCTGCATCTGACCAGCCATCGTTTTGATGAACCGAAAGCCTTGCGCATGGCGCGACGCAGTCGGTCGGTGCTGACGGTTCACGGACTCAAGGGGGAAGGAAAGGAAATTGCCATCGGCGGTCTGGCCGCCGGTCGAGTGGCTGCCGTCCGGTCCTGTTTGGAGACCGCCGGTTTTTACTTTATTGATTCGAAACCGAGTACGGCCGGACGCCACCCCGCCAACATCTGTAATCGAGGCGCCTCCGGACGCGGGGTTCAATTGGAGTTGAACATCGGGTTGCGGGCGGAGCTGAGAAACAGGCCGGATCAGCTTGATAGATTTGCGAAGGCCGTGCGCGAGGGACTCTTTCGGGATCTCATTCGTCGAACAGGGTGACCTCCCCGGACTGATCGATCTCTTTTCGAATCCGCTCCCGGACCCGCTGCTCCCGCACGGTAATATCGGTGTATTGAATGATCTTTCCGCGTTTCAGGAATACCTCATTGGTGTCGGTGTGGTAATAGATCCGTCGGGATTGATGCCCGCCCACATCCTGATTCAGGATTTCGATCGATTCTTTTTCTAAGAACTCCATGGTAAATTCGACATTCCGCCGGCCCATGCTGTATTCTTCGGGAATGGTATTGAGGGTATGGGCCCCGCCGAAGACCTTTGCCTTCAAACGGGAGCGGAGACCGCCCAGCCGCATGATGGAGTTGATCAGAAGCTCCATGGCGTTGATACCGTACCGGGCCGAGGCATCGAAATGCTTCAGGTCCGCTTCTCCGGGCAGAAGGATATGGTTCATGCCCCCGATCCGCCAAACCGGATCGAAAAGGCAGACCGCGACACAGGAGCCAAGCAGGGTATAAATGACGGACGGGCGGCGGCTGGCATGGTAACCGCCGATGTGGATCCGGACCAGCGGCTTCATCTCAACTCGAGTAACAGGATCGAATCACGGCGCCGGCGATGCCGTCGAGCGGAAGAATTTTGTCCACCGCTTCCCGTTTGATGGCCTCGTTCGGCATGCCGAAGACCACGCAGGAGGCTTCATCCTGGGCGATGTTGAAGGCCCCGGCGTCCTTCATCTCCTTCATTCCCCGGGAGCCGTCGTCTCCCATTCCGGTCATGATCACCCCCACCGCATTGGAACCGGCGTACCGGGCCGCGGAACGAAACAGGACATCCACCGAAGGCCGGTGCCGGCACACCAGAGGGCCGTCCTTGACTTCGACGTAATAGCGGGCCCCGCTTCGTTTCAAAAGGATGTGCCGATTGCCGGGGCCGATCAGGGCCCGCCCCCGAAGCACACTGTCGCCGTTTTCCGCCTCTTTCACCTCGATTCGGCAGATATCGTTGAGCCTGCCGGCAAAGGCCCGGGTAAAATTCTCGGGCATATGCTGAACGATGACGATCCCGGGGCAGTCCAACGGCATCGCCTCCAGAAAGGTGCGAAGCGCCTCGGTGCCGCCGGTGGATGCGCCCACCACCACGATTTTTTCGGTGGTCCGGGCCATGGCCCGGACCGACATGCTCGGCGGAATCACCGCATCGGCGGTCAGCTTTTTCTCCACCCGATACGGCTTTTTGGAAATCTGCCTCACCCGGGCCCGCACCGCGGCCTTCACGGCATCGCAGATGGTGATGCGGGACTCTTCAAGGAA
>JAABSQ010000418.1 GCA_011390315.1 Desulfobacteraceae bacterium | reverse complement strand
TTTGGATGTATTGATGAAGCAGTTCGAGCTGTCGTCATCGTCATCATCCGTATCGGTGGAATCGGGCGCCTGTGCGTTCAAATCCGCAAACACCCGGTCGGCCAGCAGGGCGTGGGCCGCTGTGGTCGGATGTTTTTCATCCCAGAACAGATGCCCGGCGCCTTCGAAATTGTTTTCGATATCAAAATTCGGCGAGGGCTCGGTGACATTGGTGAACCCGAATGCGGCGGGGTTGTTTTGGACCTCCGTGAAAAAAGAATACGCATCAAAGGTATACAGGCCGACTTCCGGCTGTTCGACACTGAACTCATCGAGCATATTGGCCAGTTCGGCGTTGAAATTGAGCGTAAAATCGGTCGCCGCTGCGGCTTCGGAAGTCCCCAGGGTCTCGGGAATCCTTCCCAGGTCGGGGAGGTTGAACACCAGAATATGCTCGGCGTCGTATTCCACCAGACGGTCCATGGCGGTGTTGATATTGTCCACCGCCTCTTCATAATCGCCGTCGCCGTTCAGAAAATCATTGCTGCCGGCCCACAGGATGAAAAGGGAATCACCGGAAAGCGAGCCGGTTTCGGCGGCGATATAGGTAGACACCTGTTCCAGCAGACCCGGCGGGGCCAGTCCATCCGTTTGGGCGCCGCCGAGCGCGATATCGGTTTTGGATACATCCATGCGTTCTTGATCGACCAGGTATTCGGCCCACACCGGGCCGTTTGAAAGACGCCCCTTATAATAGAGCGCCGGATCAGGCCGCGACTGGTCTTCAAAGAAAAGAAGATTGCCGTCATCCGAGAGGCTGTCGCCGAACACCACGACCTCATCAAAATCGGCTGCGAATGCGCCGGCCGTGCAGAAGGCCGATAAAAATAGTATTGTTGCTATAGCGGTTTTCCTGATGACGGCGTTCATTTTTCACCTCCGGACGGACGATGTTGCGGGGAACGAACAGCGGAAATCTTTCCGCAGGGGATTACCAGGCCGGACTCATACCACCAAACGTGTGGAACAAAGATTTTCATCCATAAACCTCCTTTTTTAAAATAAGCGAAATATCAGAATTTATTTTTTTAATGGATTGGGGTCAATCAGGGAAACTCTGGTTTCCCCATGCGGTTTCTGTGAAGTAAATTTTCCCCCTTCTATCTTCACACTCCATTCATGGGGTATACTATGTACAAATATTTCCCACCGGTTATTGAAATATTTCCCTTGCGCAAGTCCTCTCATTTGGTATATGTCACGGATCAGCGATAGCGTACAATCTTCTTAAAACAGGAGGGAATCCCATGTCCTTTGCCCTTTACCAGGAACGGCTCGCCTGGTTTGATCGGCAGATTCGTGCGGCCCGGTTTCCGAATGCCCGCCGGCTGGCTGAGCGGTTTGAGGTGTCTCATCGGACCGCGAAACGGCTGATCACGTTCATGAGAGACCGCCTGCGCGCGCCGCTGGTCTATGATCCCAAAGAGCGCGGGTATGTCTATGAGGATTCCGCCTTCGAACTGCCGCGAATACCGGTGGCCCAGGAGGAGCTCCTGGCGGTTTTGCTGGCGCGTCGGCTGCTGTCCGGCGCCGCCGGCGGGTTTATCAGTGATGCCATCCGGGATTTCGGCGAAAAGCTGATGGCCGATACGGCCGAACTGGGCCTTTCTCCGGATCGGCTTCAGGAAGGGTTTTCGGCCTCCCGGCACGGCTACAGCCCGGTATCAGCCGAGGTTTTTCAAACCGTCTGCGCGGCCCTGCTGGAGTGCAATCCGCTGGAAATCGACTACCGGTCGCCGAAAACGGATCGACCCACCCACCGGGTCGTGGAACCTCATCATCTGAAATATTATATGGGCTCCTGGGTGCTTTTCGCCTGGTGCCGCCTTCGAAACCGGTGGCGGATCTTTTTTCTCTCTCGCATGCACTCCTTGCTGGCATTGGAGGAGACGTTCGAGCCTCGAGCGGCGGAGGAATGGCAGGCGGTGCTGAACGGCGCTTTCGGATTGTTCCAATCGGAGCATCATACCGCCGTGGTGCTGCGATTTACGTCCTACCGCGCCCGATGGGTTCGGGAGCAGATCTGGCATGAAGATCAGCAGATGGAGGAATTGCCGGACGGGGAACTGCGCCTGTCTTTTCCGGTGGCTGATTTCCGGGAGGTGAAGATGATGATCTTGGGTTTCGGGGCGGATGTGGTGGTGGAATCGCCGGTGGCGCTTCGGCGCGAGATTGCGGAAGAAATTGCCAAAATGGCAGGAGTTTATATTTCATCGGAATAATGGAATTTGGTGATTCGCCGAAGGGCCTTCGGATTTTTTTCAAAAAATCGTAAAAAATTTTGGATGTGGGACGCGTCTTGTCACCCTGGGTGTGGTATGCCTGAATATCAGAATTGAGGTTGTTCAAACAGTAATTGAATTATCGGGGGACTTCCAATGGAAGATTATCTTGCTCGAATAGCTGATGACGGCCGACGGCAAACGGTGATCGATCACCTAAATAATGTGGGTGACCTGGCATACGGATTTGCAAAACATTTTAAGGCGGAAAAATGGGGTCAACTTGCCGGCTTTTGGCATGATGTCGGAAAATTTTCTCCGGCATTTCAAAAGCGGATCGGCGGTTTATTCGACCCGGATGCCCGGATAGAACAGGTTTCCGGAAAGCCGGATCACTCGACAGCCGGCGCTCAACACGCGAATGGCGCTTTTGAATGGGCTGGACTGGTTTTGGCTTATGCCATTGCCGGTCATCATGCGGGTCTGGCCAATGGAAATGATGATAACGACTCCTGTCTTTTCAAGCGCCTTCAAAAAAAAGTACCGGACTGGTCGGCATGCCCGGAGAATGTCCTTCATCTTGAAAATCCTGGTGAACTGCCCTTTGCTTTGGATAGATCCGGAAATCGTGCCGGGTTTCAGGTGGCCTTTTTCATTCGAATGCTTTTTTCCTGTCTGGTGGATGCCGACTTCCTGGATACTGAAAATTTCATGGTACCGGAAAAATCAAGTTGGCGTGAAGGTTATCCAACCCTTGATCATCTCAAAGAAAAGCTGGATCGGGCACTCGAAAAGTTGCTTGAGAATGCTGAACCTTCAGACATCAATACCTACCGAGCAGAAATCCTTCGAGACTGTCTGAATGTGGCTGAAAAACCCCCTGGACTCTTCTCTTTAACGGTTCCCACCGGGGGAGGAAAAACCATTTCATCTCTGGCTTTTGCATTGAAGCATGCTTTGAAACACGGCATGCGGCGAATTATTTACGTGATTCCGTATACCTCCATCATTGAGCAGAACGCCCAAGTCTTTCGAGATATTCTGGGAGAAGAAGCGGTTTTGGAGC
>JAABSQ010000417.1 GCA_011390315.1 Desulfobacteraceae bacterium | reverse complement strand
GTAATGGCCTTGACGTCCACGGCGTAGTTCATGGCCTGTCTCACTTTGGGGTTTTCGGTGGGTTCTCCCTTGCCCGTGGTCAGATTGTTGAATGCGACATAATAGACCCGGTCCACCGGATAATTGATCACCTTCACATCCGGTACGTTCATGAGATGTTCCGCTTCCTCGGAGCTCAACCGGGTGACGATGTCCACTTCGTTGGTCTGGATGGCCGCCATTCGGGTGGTGGATTCGGGGATGGGCCGGAAAATCAGGTTTTTCACCTTGGGCAGGCCTTCTTCCCAGTAGTCGGGATTGGCTTCAAAGACGATGCGGTCGCCCTTGCGCCATTCCTTGAATTCGGGCGGAACCATGGCCCAGTATTCGGCCATGACCCTGAACAGCAGCGGGTTGGGCTTGCCGGTGTCGATCTTGACGGTATAGTCGTCGATCTTTTCGACGCTTTTGGCGATGGCGAATTTTTCTTTCCACTGCATCCTGCCCTGTTTGCCGCGTTCCCAGGTATACACCACCGAATCGGCGTCAAAGGGCTCCCCGTTGTGGAATTTGACTCCCTTTTTCAACTTGAAGGTGATTTCAGACCCGTCTTTGGAGATAATCCAGCTGTCGGCCAATGCCGGCGCCACCGTTCCCTCGTCGTTGATCCAGACCAGGGAATTGTACATCTGCCAGGCCACATTGTGGGCGTTGCGCTCGGCCCCCATGGGCAGATCAATGGCATTGGGCATGGTGGTGGTGGCCACCCGAAGGGTGCCCGCGGGTTCGGCGGCTATGGCGGGCGCCGCCAAGGCCGCCGACAGCAAAATCGTCAACAGTATTCGGCCGGTTCGTTCCATTTTTGTTCCTCCCTTGTCCTTTGAAAATTAATACCAGATTGGAACCCGGGTTCAGCCGAGTTCGTCCATTGCATCCCTTGGTGCATCCCTTGGTGCATCCCTTGGTGCATCCCTTGGTGCATCCCTTGGCGCATCCCTTGGCGCATCTCTTGTGGCATCCCCTAAGGTTTTCTTACCGGTGCCAACGGCATTTTCGGCCTCCACCAGGAGCAGGATCCGGTTCAGCGCCTGTTGAAGCTCCCGAATTTCCCGGGTGTTGAGATCGGCCAGACCGAGGATCAGTTTTTTTTCCATGGGGTCGGGCAGGGATTTGCCGACTTCAGCCCCTTTTCGGGTCAAGGAAATCAACATAATTCGACGGTCTCCCTTTTTCTGAACCCGCTTGACGAATCCCTTTTTTTCGAGACGGTCGATAATTCCGGTGATATTGGAGGGGGTGACGAATAATTTTCGGCTCAACTCAACCGATGAGAGGCGGCCATGTCGGACCAGCACCCGCAAAGCGCCGCTTTGGGGGACGGTCAGCCCGAAATGACGGTTCATCTCTTTGGCGTCATGGTAGACGGATCGGTTGAGTTGCCGAATCGCACCGACAATTTCATGAATGATCGCTTCTTTTTCATTTTGAATCTGTAATCGCTCCGCCGTCATTCCATACTCCATATAGTAGATTCGATTTGATAGTCAAGGTTTAAATAATAAAAGCCTTGACTATAAAAATTTATAAGAATCCAATCAACTGTTTTTAAATAGGATATACTCGGTAACCCGGATGAACAGAGGCCGAATGAAGCTTGACAAGGTCGAGAGTGGAAATATAATATATCTGTTTATGAAAGTGCGAAAAATAAGCCCAAATCCTAACAAGGAGAATACCGACCTTTCCGGGACCCTATGCGATGCGGTGATGGTCGCCCTTCGGCGGATTACGCAATCCCTCGATCTTCATTCCCGCTATCTGATGCGTGAATTCGGTCTCACCGGTCCCCAGTTGGTCATCTTACAAAAATTATCCAAATTCGACGATATTTCCGTCGGGGAATTATCCAAATCGATCAGCCTCAGTCAGGCGACCGTCACCGGCATTTTGGAGCGTCTCGAAAAACGGGGGCTGATCGAGCGGAGCCGAAGCAGTGTGGATCGGCGCCGCGTAATGGTCAAATCGACGGCTGAATGCGCCACCCTGCTGAACAGAGCCCCGCCGCTCATGGGGATATCTTTTACCGGCGCCTTTACCGATCTTAAGGGATGGGAGCAGATGATGATCCTCAGTTCCCTGCAGCGCCTGGTAGACTTGATGGAGGCGGATCAGTTCAACGGCGCCGCTTTTTATGAAACCGACATACTGGAACAAACCGACATACTGGAACAAATGGATGGAAAAAAATGAAAACGGGTGAACTCGAATCCGATTCGTCCGCTGGGGGGTCGTTGCCCGCTGACCCGGATAAAGGATCGGAAATCAAAATTCGATGCGAAGACGTCTGGAAGGTCTTCGGCAAAGACGCCGATAAAATAATGGCCTTCCCCCCGGCCGAAAGAACCGATCTGGCCCGATCCCTGAGATGCACCATCGCGGTGCGGGAGGCATCCTTCGAGGTTCGGGAAGGGGAGGTCTTCGTCATCATGGGGCTGTCCGGCAGCGGCAAATCGACCATCATCCGGTGTATCAACCATCTCATCGATCCGAGCGGCGGGCGGGTGGTCATCGACGGCCGGGACCTGGAATCGATGTCCACCAAGGAACTCCGCCGGGTGCGCCAGGAAAAAATGGGGATGGTGTTTCAGAATTTCGCCCTGCTTCCCCATCGAACCGTCCTGGACAATGCCGCATTCGGTCTGGAGGTCCAGAAGGTCCCCAAAGCCAAGCGCCATGAGCGGGCCCGCGAGGCCCTGGATCTGGTGGGATTGAGTGAATGGTGCGGGCACTACCCCGAAGAGCTCAGCGGCGGCATGCAGCAACGGGTCGGGCTGGCGCGCGCGCTGGCATTGAACCCGGAGATTCTTCTTATGGACGAGGCATTCAGCGCCCTGGACCCCTTGATTCGAAAGCAGATGCAGGAGGAATTCCTGAAGCTGGTGGCCATCGTGCGAAAGACCATCGTTTTCATCACCCATGATCTGGATGAAGCCCTTAAGATCGCCGACCGCATTGCGGTCATGAAAGACGGTCGCATCGTCCAGGTGGGCACCCCGGAGCAGATCGTGATGGAGCCCGCTGATGAATACGTGGCAGAGTTCGTCGGGTCGGTCTCTCGAACCAAAGTGGTGTCGGCCCGAAATTTCATGATGGAGCCCGACCAGTGGATTTCCGCGGAAGGGGAAGACCCGATCGCCGTGCTCAACCGCATGCGCAAGAACAACCTCGACAGCATCTTCGTCACCGACGCGGCCCACCGCCTGGTGGGGGTGATCGATCAAGCCCGCCTGGCCCGGGCCCTTCGGAAAGGCCCTTCCAACTACCGCCCCGTCCTCAACAAACAATTCC
>JAABSQ010000416.1 GCA_011390315.1 Desulfobacteraceae bacterium | reverse complement strand
GGAGATTCATGAACGCTACGGCCTGACCCTGATCTACGTCACCCACGACCAGGTGGAGGCGATGACCTTCGCCGATCAGGTGGTGGTGATGTACGAGGGAGAAATCGTTCAGGTCGGCACCCCCCAGGAATTGTTCGAAAACCCGATGCACACCTTCGTGGGATACTTTATCGGGAGCCCCGGCATGAACCTGATGCCCTGCACCGTGGATGGGAATCGGGCCCGAATCAACGGAACCGCCGTTCCCCTGGATGAAGCCACCGCGAAGGCGGCCCAAAAGTCCGGAGAGAACCTCGAAATCGGCATTCGGCCCATGTACCTGGAGGTTCACGACAAAGGGGTCGACGGCGGATTGCCGGCGCTCGTCAAAGGGGTCCAGGATCAGGGCAGCTTCAAAATACTGACCCTGATGCTGGCCGACCACACCCTGCGGGCGAAGCTGGCCGAGGGAACCCCGGTTCCGGCCGGGAAGGCCTGGGTGCGGTTTCCGCAGAATCGGATCAAACTCTTTTCCGGCGGTCGCCTGGTGAACAAAGGAGAACAGCAAACCGATGGATAAATGGGAAGACAACAGGGCCTGGTTTCTGGTGCTGCCGGTGTTTGTAATCGTGGCCTTCAGCGCCATCATCCCTTTGATGACCGTGGTCAACTACTCGGTCCAGGATATCTTCGGTCCGGGCCAGCGGGTATTCGTGGGCACCGAATGGTTCGAAGAGACCCTTCATGATACCCGCCTTCATGACGCCCTGTGGCGGCAGCTGCTTTTTTCCGGACTGGTGCTGCTGATTGAAATCCCCCTGGGCATCGCCATCGCTTTGACCATGCCCAAAAAAGGCTGGTCGGTCTCCCTCAGCTTGGTCACGGTGGCCCTGCCCCTGCTCATCCCCTGGAACGTGATCGGCACCATCTGGATCGTCTTCACCCGGCCCGATATCGGCCTCTTCGGAAAAGCGATTAACTCGCTGGGCCTCACATTCGATCACACCGCCTCCCCCCTGGATGCCTGGATCACCCTGATGCTGATGGAGGTCTGGCACTGGACCCCGCTGGTGGTCCTGCTGGCCTATGCCGGGCTGCGGGCGATTCCCGACGCCTATTACCAGGCCGCCAGCATCGACGGGGCCTCGGCCTGGGCCGTGTTCCGCTATATTCAACTGCCCAAGATGCGGGGGGTGCTGACGATTGCGGTGCTCCTGCGGTTCATGGACAGCTTTCTGATCTATGCCGAACCCTTTGTGCTCACCGGCGGCGGACCCGGCAATTCCACCACCTTTTTATCTATTTATCTGGTCAAGATCGCCGTGGGCCAGTTTGATTTAGGTCCGGCGGCCGCATTCTCGCTCATCTATTTCTTGATTATTCTGCTCTTCAGCTGGCTCTTTTATCAGGCCATTCAGAATGTGGGGAAAGGAGAGGCGCCGTGAGTTCCGGAAAAGGCAAGTTCGAAAAAAAACGCATCGGCCTGATCGTCTATCTGTTTCTGCTGTTTCTGCCGATCTACTGGATGCTCAACATGTCTCTGCGGACCAATGCGGATATCCTCGGCTCTTTTTCCCTGTATCCGACCGATCCGACATTCGGCAATTACATCAAAATCTTTACCGATCCGGCCTGGTACTCGGGGTACATCAACTCGATCATCTATGTGACCTTGAACACCATCATCTCCCTGGTGACCGCTTTGCCGGCGGCCTATGCCTTTTCCCGGTTCCATTTTTTAGGAGACAAACACGTCTTTTTCTGGCTTCTGACCAATCGCATGGCGCCCGCCGCGGTGTTTCTGCTGCCTTTTTTTCAGCTTTACTCCACCTTCGGACTGATCGACACCCATATCGCCGTGGCCTTATCTCATTGCCTGTTCAACGTACCCCTGGCGGTCTGGATTCTGGAGGGATTCATGTCGGGCATTCCCCGGGAGATCGACGAAACCGCCTTTATCGACGGGTATACCTTTCCCCGTTTTTTCATCACGATTTTCATACCCCTGATTCGGGCCGGGATCGGCGTGACCGCCTTTTTCTGCTTCATGTTCTCCTGGGTCGAACTCCTGCTGGCCCGCACCCTGACCACCACCGAAGCCAAACCCATTGCGGCCACCATGACCCGGACCGTGAGCGCCACCGGCCTCGACTGGGGGCTGCTGGCGGCAGCCGGCATTCTGACCATCGTGCCGGGGGCCCTGGTGATCTACTTCGTGCGCAACCATTTGGCCAAGGGCTTCGCCCTGGGCCGCGTGTAAGGAGGAGATGAAATGACCCTGGAATGGATGGCCTGGACCGTGCCGACGGCGGTTTTCTTCATCACCATCGCCCTGATTCTGACCGCCATGACGATCTGGGAGACGGTATCGCCCACCATCGAACGGCGGGGGTTCCTTCCCATCGCCACCACCCGGGGAGACCGGCTCTTCATCGGCCTGCTGGGCAGCGCCTATATTCATCTGGCCTGGGTGGGGATGACCGATCTATCCATCTATATCGCATTGGGAATCTCCGTCGTCTGGATGATGGTTCTGATGCGCTGGGGATAGCATTCCATTGGCGTGACAAGCGGATGTCGCCCGTCGTTCAAGGCCTTCGCGCGGGCGATATCGACCGGAAAAACCGGAAGCCTATTATCGAAGGCCGAGAGGAGGAGGCACGACCATGTTGAAAGGGATACGACAGAGGATGTCCGGGAGAATGCTCCCGGCCGGTATGGTATTGACGGCCCTGATCTTTGCGGCGTCCGTCGCGAGCGCCGACAGGGAGGCCGCCAAAAAATGGATCGACAATGAATTCCAGCCGTCCACCTTGTCCAAAGAGGAACAATTGAAGGAGATGGAATGGTTCATCAAGGCGGCCGAGCCTTTCAAGGGAATGGAGATCAAGGTGGTCTCCGAAACCATCCCCACCCATGAGTACGAATCCAAAACCCTGACCAAAGCCTTTGAAGAGATCACCGGGATCAAGGTCACCCACGACCTGATTCAGGAAGGCGACGTCATCGAAAAGCTTCAGACCCAGATGCAGTCGGGCCAGAACGTCTTTGACGCCTACATCAACGACTCCGATCTCATCGGCACCCATTTCCGATACGGATTCGTGGTGAACCTGACCGACTGGATGGAAGGCGAAGGCAAGGACGTCACTCTGCCCACGCTGGACATCGACGACTTCATGGGAAAATCCTTCACCACCGCCCCGGACGGCAAGCTTTACCAGCTGCCGGACCAGCAGTTCGCGAATCTCTACTGGTTCCGCTACGACTGGTTCAACCGGGATGATTTCAAAAAACAGTTCAAAGACATCTATGGCTATGAACTGGGGGTTCCGGTCAACTGGTCGGCTTATGA
>JAABSQ010000415.1 GCA_011390315.1 Desulfobacteraceae bacterium | reverse complement strand
CTTGTGGCTCTTTTTGAAGCGCCGGTCGGCCCGAAACGGCGAGGTGCTGCCCCGGGCCGATCTGAAGACGGTCCTCCGGGGCGGGGCCCTGGCCGGGTCCGCCCTGTTCATCGGGGCCTCCCTGCAGCAGGTCGGGCTGCTCTATACCACCGCCGGCAAGGCCGGGTTCATCACCGGGCTGTATGTGGTGATCGTCCCCCTGCTGGGGCTGTTCTGGCGGCAGCGGTCCGATATCGGCACCTGGCTCGGGGCCTTTCTGGCCGCCGTGGGGCTCTATTTTCTGAGCGTCACCGAATCCTTCACCATCGCCTTCGGCGATTTCCTGGAGCTGATCGGCGCCTTTTTCTGGGCCGCTCATGTGCTCATCGTGGGATGGCTCTCTCCCCGAATCGACGCCATTCGGCTCTCCTTTTTTCAGTTCGCCGCCTGCTCGATTCTGAGCCTTCTCACCGCCTTTGCCGTGGAAACGGTGGAGGTTTCCGCCATCCTTCAGGCCGGGGTCCCCATTCTGTACGGCGGGCTCTGCTCTGTGGGCATCGCCTACACCCTTCAGGTGGTGGCCCAGAAAGACGCCAAACCGGCCCATGCGGCCATCATCCTGAGCCTGGAGGCGGCCTTTGCGGCCCTGGGCGGCTGGATGATGCTCGGCGAAACCCTCACCCCCCGCGGGCTCCTGGGCTGCGCCCTGATGCTGGCCGGGATGCTGGTGTCTCAGCTTCATCCTTATCTCTTTCGATCCCGCAAGCCGGTTCCGGCGCCCGGATCGGCGTCGGTCCGGGCTTCCGAAAGCGGGTATTCCTGATGGGAACGGACCGACCGAACCGGATGCCGGACCGGGTAATTGACGAACGGCGCTTCGGCACTATATTTGGACAATGATCGTTTTTATACATCTGATTATGATCCGAATATCAACAAAGGAGATGCCAACATGAAGAAAGTCGTTTTTTATCTGAGTCTGGCCGCCGTTTTGGCGGTATCCGCAAACGGGTTCGCCGGCAGTCACGGCAAAATGAAGGGGATGGGCCACGGCGGCGGCATGGATATGGCCGGCATGGCCAAGTTCAACGTTCCGGTCCAGGATCTGGACACGGACGGCGACGGCGCCGTCAGCTGGGATGAGTTCAGCCAAAAATACGAAGGTACCGACAAGCAGGTTTTCGAGGTCATCGACACCGATAAAAACGGAAAACTGAGCCAGCCCGAATGGGACAAGTTTACATCGGCCCACGGCATGGGAATGGGAATGGGCAAGGGCGCCATGAAAGGCAAACAATACCACGGCGGCAAGTACCATGAGGCCGACCTGCCCGACCCGGACAAGTACATGGTTCACCTGCCGGACATCGATCAGGACGGCGACGACGCCCTGAGCTGGAATGAGTTCAAGGAAGCATTCGGCGACACCGACCGCAAGGTCTTCGACGCCATCGATCTGGACAAAGACGGCGCCGTCGACCATGACGAGTGGCACGCCTTCACGACGGCCCACGGCCAGGCCCATCACATGGATTAAGCCGGGCCAGGGCCGGTATAACCGGCCTCCCGTTTTCGAGAAACCCCGACCCGCACCTGCGGGATCGGGGTTTGCTGTTTCAGGGGGTGTCGTCCATCTTGATGCGGCTGGAGACGCAGGCCTGGCAGGAGCCGGAGCGGATTCGGGCCGCATCCGACAGGGAGAGCACACCCACGACCTGCTCGGGATCATCGCGCCGGACGAAGATCCGCTGAATCTGGGAAAAGATCAGGGTGCGGATGGCGGTTTCCAGGTAGTCGGCCTCGTCGCAGGTCCGGACCGGCGAGGACATGACGGTGCGGGCCTCGGCGGACGGGTCCACCCCGTGCTTGTAGGCCAGCACCAGATCGCTTTTGGAGA
>JAABSQ010000414.1 GCA_011390315.1 Desulfobacteraceae bacterium | reverse complement strand
CGGCCGGGCCCGGTCGTCCCGAATCAGCACCGCCCCGAACCGGTAGGCGGAGAGCCCCTCCATGATGTCGGTGAGGGTGTCGGATTCCCGGTAGCTTTGGACCGAAGGGGTCATCACCTCCTTGACGGTGAACCGGGGCCGCTCCTCCGCCGATCCCTGCCTGCGGTTGAATTTGCTGTATCGGCATTCATGGCAGAATTTATAGAGAAGGCCCACGATATCCGGATAGGCCAGAATGCCTTCCACCGGGTCGGCTTCGGATGTGCGAACGAAGAGCCGGTAGACCCCGTGTTCGCGCATCCGCTCCAGGGCGGTCTCCAGCGTGTCGTCCGGGCCGCAGTAAAGGGGCGGAGAGATCATGATGTCGCCGGCCGGCAGTTCCAGGGGAAGCTCGGCATAATAGGCCCCCATCACATCGGTCTTGGAGATCACCCCGGCCGGTTCATCCCCGGGGCCGGTGATCAAAAGCGCATTGACCTTGTATTTGATGAACCGGGCGATGACCCGGTCCAGACCGGCGTCCTGATCGAGTCGGATTACCTGCCGGCGCATGGCCTCTTTGACGGTGAGATCGGTCAGGATGGTCTTTTGTGTATTGAGTCCCATGGCAGAATCTTCGGTCGCGGTTTAGATTGTAAAAAAGGGCCGGATCAGATCAGCTGATCCACCAGGTGATAGAAAAAGTCGGAGATGTAGACGATCCCCTGAATCCGGTCGTCTTCCAGCACCGGAATCCGGCGGATATGCTTGCTGATCATGATGTCGAGCACCACCAGCAGGTGGGTGTCGGGGGTGACGGTGATGACCTCGGCGGTCATGAGATCGTCCACCCGAATATCCCGGGCCTTTTTGCAGGCTTCCTCCACCAGCCCGGCGATGTCCACATCGTCCATCATCCCCCAGATCTGAATATGCTTGGGCCGGATGAAGAGCATAATATCGTACATCGACAGCATCCCGATCAGCCGCCCCTCGGCATCGGTCACCATCATGCCGAAGATCTTTCGGCCTTCTTCTTCCGCGGCGCGCTTGAACATGCCCACCGCCTCGGAAATCGGCATCTCGGGGGTGAGGGTATGAAACCGGGTGATCATGACGTCTTTGACGGTGGTGTTCATGGGCGGGTCCTTTTAATTTGAGGGCTTGCTTGTCTGAACTGTGATTTTTTTGATTTGGGTGATTTTCATGATGCGGACAATCAGGGTCATCATGGAAATCAGATAAATCAGAGTTCAAGACAATGGGCATTGCTTTCCAAGGTTGTCCTACGAATTGGAACGAAGGTTGATGAACTCAGAATGCGATATTTTTGATCGAGTTGTCAAATGCAAATTGGCAGGGTTCATCCTCGGATGGCGAGTAAAAAATTATAAATCAAGAACTCAAGGTCTGAATGTCCGCTCGATTTCGTCCATTAGAAATTCGGTCAGGTTTTCGTGCCCGGCAGTGGCGAGATATTGCTTGAGGAAATCGGTCTGTGAAATGTAATGGCGGTCTCGGTGCAT
>JAABSQ010000413.1 GCA_011390315.1 Desulfobacteraceae bacterium | reverse complement strand
CGGATGATCGGTCACCCACTTTTCAGCGGCCTCTTCGACGGACAATTTCGGGCTTTCGGGCAGATCGGTGACCAGGGCGACGAGGGCATTGACTTGCTGGATCGGGATGTGCCAATTTTGAAAAAACTGATAGGCCCGGGGCAATCGGGTCTGAAGATCCTTGGTGAATCCGACCCAAACGTCCGAGGGCTGAAGCGCGCAGGTGATCTTGCTTTTTTCCGGCTCACCCTGCACCCATTGAAAGCATTCGGGCGCATAATCCGGTTCCTCCAGCATCACCAGGTCATACTGGGTGAACAACCATTCGGGCTCCCAGTAATAGAAAATGACCGGTTTTTGCTTCTTGTAGGCTTCCTTCAGGGTGGCCAGCCAGGCCCACTGCTCCACGCCGTTCGGTTCCAATTCCAGGCCGTAGTCGCGTATGCGGATTTTGTTTTGTTCCGCGACTTTCCAGGACGACGGGCCGACCCAGATGTCTCCCTTGCCGTTGGAATTGATGTCGAAAATTTCTTCCTTGCCTTTGAGATCTTCAATGGATTTGATGTTATGTTCATCCGAAACGTATTTGGGGATGTACCACCCCATGGGCGCCTTTGCGTAGCTCAAGGTCTTGGCTACCGGTCCGTCCGGCCCTGTGAATTTCTCCAGGCCTTCGGATTCGGCGGTTTCCCAGATTTCTGAAAAAACATCCACATCGTTTTTGGTCATGCCGGCCCAGGTGGCGGCTCCGTTCAGCTGCATGATTTTGACCGGAATGTCCAGCTTGTTTTCAAGGACATATTTCATGACGTGACAGATGACCGTGGAGCCGGTCCAGTTTTGTTCGGAAATCCGAACGTTTTTTCGTGCCGCCATGGCGCTGGAAAATGCGAAGAAAGTTATGGTGAGAATAACAATGAATCCAAGTAACCGTTTGCCGGATTTAAACATAGAAACCTCCTGGTTGAATGAAATATTGCCATGCAGCGAGCATGTCTTTCGCTGCATTCATGATGAACCATTTTAACGGTAACCGCCTTTGGCGGCTTGTCGCCCGGCTCGACGAGTCTGCTGTTTGAGCGGCGGAAAGACCGGTTTGCGGAACCGTTTTCATTCCACTCTGGAATGAAAACACGTCGCCGGATTCCCGAGTCTCGGACCGGAGTCGCCTATTGTCGGATAAGGGGCACTACCATGAAAAAAAATGGGATTGGCGCGGGTTCTAAAAGGCGCCGAAGTCAGCGGAACGGTCCGAAAAGGCGGTCATGACCTCCCGAGCGCCATGCGGGGGCGATGTGAGAACCGCCGATCGAAGGCATGGGTCGGACCACAACTGAAAATCAGGTAATGCAATGATGTCGAACGATGAATCCTCTCAACAAATTCTTATCCCCCCAATGATGTATAGTCATATGAAATGATAAATTTGTCAATAAAGTATAATCTCGACGGTTTTGATTCGGAATTTGGCGAGGCGGATGCTGCAGGCGTGGGGAAGGGCGCTTGAAGCGGCAAGGGCCGGTCCGCTAAAGCACCAACATCCGTGCCGCCGCCGCAGCCAGATCCAGAAACCAAGTCGGATAAATCCCCACTACCACCATTACCGTAACCAGTGTGCCGGTGAGGAGTTTCATGGGCGGGGTAATCTCGAGATCGGGCTGCTCCCCGACCGGGGCGGTCAGGTAGGCGGCCTTGATGACCAGAAGGTAGTAGTAGAGGGAGATCACCACATTGATCATGGCGATGAGCACCAGGGTGAAGTAGCCCTGTTTCATGGCCGCGGTGAAGAGCAGGAGCTTGCCGGTGAACCCGATGGTGGGCGGGATCCCGGCCAGGCCGAAGAGGGAGAGCATCAGGGCCATGGCCAGAAGCGGGGAGCGTCGGTGAAGGCCGGCCAGCTGGTCGACGGAGATGTTCTTGCCGTCGTAGGCCACCTTGACCACCACGAGGAAGGCGGTGAACTTCATGAGCAGCAGGGCCAGGGCGTAGAAGATGGCCCCGGTGTAGCCGGCGGCGTTCATGCTCAGGATGCCGATCAGGATGTAACCGGCCTGGGCCACGCTGGAGTAGGCCAGGAGCCGTTTGAGGTCTTTCTGGACGATGGCCGCCAGGTTGCCCACGGTCATGGTGATGATGGCCAGAGCCACCAGGGCGTGGGCCAGAAATTCGCTGTCGCCGCCGGTGAGCGAAACCATTCGGATGAGAATGGCGATGGCCCCCACCTTGGAGGCGGAGGCGATGTAGGCGGTGACCTGGTTGGGGGCGCCTTCATAGACATCCGGGGCCCAGAAGTGAAAGGGGAAGACCGCCAGTTTGAACAGGAACCCGCTCAGGGTCAGGAACAGCCCGATGATCACCAGGGGCCGGTCTAAAAGCCCGGGAAGCACCTGAAGCATCTCCCCCACGTAGGCGGCCCGGGTGGCGCCGTACAAAAGCGCGAAGCCGAAGAGCATCACCGCCGAGGCGGCGGCCCCGATCAGAAAATATTTGATGCCGGCGTCGATGCCGTAATCCTCCCGCTTTCTCAGGAAGACCAGAATGTAGAGGGAATAGCTCGACAGCTCCAGGGCCATGTAGATGGTCAGCAGGTGAACGCTGGAGACCAGCATCATCATGGCCAGGGTGCAGACCGACAGCAGAAGGTAGAACTCGGAATGAAGCCGCTCGGAAATTCCCTTGAGTTCCGAACAGATGCAGATCACCAGAAAAAGCCCCATGAAGAGCAGGGTTTTGAATACCTGGGAGAAGAGATCCACCCGGTAGGTTCCGTAAAACAGGCCGCCCTCCAGCCGCAGGCCGGCCAGGCAGACCAGGATCCCCACTGCGGACAGGGCCAGGGCGGTGAAAAAGTCCCGCTTCGGGTTGGGGCGGACCAGAGAGAGGCTCAAAAACACGCCGCTCATGAACAAGCCGTAGAGTTCGGGTTGAAACAGGATCGGATTCATTAGGGCAACCTACTCAGAAAAGGGATGGTGGCGGTCTGAATCATATCGAACATCAAAGACGGAAACAGGCCGAAGAGCACGATCACCGACACCAGGATCATTCGGGGAATGCCGAGCTTCAGAGAGACGTCCGGCAGACCGGCCCAGCGCTCGTCCTCCGGGCCGTAGCAGACCTTCTGGACCACCCGCAGCATGAAAAGGGCGGTGACCGCCAGGGCGAGAATGGCGAAGGCGCCGTAGAGCGGATAGACCTTGAAGGCGGAGATGAAGACCATCAGTTCCGCCCAGAAGCTGGCCAGGCAGGGCACCCCGATGCCGGTCAGGGCCGCGATGATGAAATAGCTGGTGGCCACCGGCATCGATTTGAGCAGCCCCCCCAGATCGGCGATCGCCTTGGTGTGGGTTTTGTCGTAGATATACCCGACCGAAGAGAAGAAGAGAGCGGTCATGACCCCGTGGGCGAACATTTG
>JAABSQ010000412.1 GCA_011390315.1 Desulfobacteraceae bacterium | reverse complement strand
GTTTAAAGAACGGATCACCGTCGGAACCATGTACATGCTGAAACTCCACCACCTGGTGGACGACAAGATCCATGCCCGTTCCATCGGACCCTACTCCCTCGTGACCCAGCAGCCTCTGGGCGGAAAGGCTCAGTTCGGAGGCCAGCGCCTGGGCGAGATGGAGGTCTGGGCTATGGAGGCCTACGGGGCAGCCCATGCCCTTCAGGAATTTTTGACCGTCAAGTCCGACGATATGGCCGGGCGGACCCGAATGTACGAGAAGATCGTCAAGGGTCAGAATGTTCTGGAACCGGGGATTCCGGAGTCCTTTAAAGTCTTGACCAAAGAATTGCAGAGCCTGGGGTTGGATGTCGCCCTCATGGAAGAGGGCAAGTAAGCCGGATTTATCCGGTTGCCGCCGTTTCTTTCAGTCACCTCATGCTGAATGCAATCAAGGGAGATATAATTTGGATACGCTATACGATTTTTTTGCAAAACCCATGGACCCGAAAAAATACACCGGGGTTCAGATTTCCCTGGCGTCTTCTGAACAGATACGGGAATGGTCTCATGGCGAAATCAAAAAACCGGAAACGATAAACTACCGAACCTTCAAACCGGAACGGGACGGCCTGTTCTGCGCCAAAATATTCGGCCCCACCAAAGACTACGAGTGCAACTGCGGCAAGTATAAACGCATGAAGCACCGGGGGGTCATCTGCGAAAAATGCGGGGTGGAGGTGATCCAGTCCAAGGTGCGGCGGGAGCGCATGGGCCACATCGATCTGGCCACCGCCGTGGCCCACATCTGGTTTCTCAAAAGCCTCCCCAGCAAGATCGGAAACCTGTTGGATCTGACCCTCAAGAACATGGAGAAGATCCTCTACTTTGACAGCTACATCGTCGTCGATCCCAAGGATACCGGGCTCTCCTACTGTCAACTCCTGACCGAAGACAAATACCGGGAAGCCCAGGAGACCTACGGGTCCGACAAGTTCAAGGCCGGGATCGGGGCGGAGGCGGTTCGGGAACTGCTGAAGAACATCGACCTGGAGAGCTTGTACAAGGAGCTTCGGGAGGACATCCTCAGCACCAATTCCATCGCCAAGCGCCAGAAGCTTTCCAAGCGGCTCAAAATCGTGGACGCCTTTCGCAAGTCGGGCATCGATCCGTCCTGGATGATCATGGACATCATTCCGGTCCTGCCGCCCGATCTGAGACCTCTCGTGCCGCTGGAAGGCGGGCGTTTCGCAACCTCCGACCTCAACGATCTTTATCGGCGGGTGATCAATCGGAACAACCGGCTTCGGCGGTTGATGGATCTCAACGCCCCGGACATCATCGTTCGGAATGAAAAGCGGATGCTTCAAGAATCGGTGGACGTCTTGTTCGACAACGGCCGCCACGGCCGGGTCATCACCGGCACCAACAAGCGTCCCCTGAAATCGCTCAGCGACACTCTGAAAGGAAAACAGGGCCGATTCCGTCAGAACCTTCTGGGAAAACGGGTTGATTATTCCGGCCGTACCGTCATCACCACCGGTCCCAACCTGCGGCTTCAGCAGTGCGGTCTGCCCAAAAAGATGGCCCTTGAGCTGTTCAAACCCTTTATCTATTATCGACTGGAGCAGAAGGGGCTGGTTTCCACCGTCAAGAGCGCCAAAAAAATGGTGGAGCGGGAAACCCCCGAGGTGTGGGACACCCTGGACGAGGTGGTCAAGGAATATCCGGTCATGCTCAACCGGGCCCCGACACTGCATCGTCTCGGGATTCAGGCGTTTGAACCGATCCTGATCGAGGGCAAGGCGATTCAGCTTCATCCCCTGGTCTGTACCGCCTTCAATGCCGACTTCGACGGCGACCAGATGGCGGTTCATATTCCCTTGTCTGTGGAATCCCAGATCGAATCGCGAATACTGATGCTCTCCAGCAACAACATCCTGTCGCCGGCCAACGGCAGCCCGATCATCGTTCCCAGCCAGGATATCGTGCTGGGGATCTACTATATGACCCGCCCCATCCCCGGGTCCCGGGGCGCGGGAATGACCTTCTCCAATGTGGATGAGGTCCGGTCCGCCTACGATGCCGGGGCGGTCGGTCTTCATGCCGAGATCAAGGTCCGGATGGGAGGCGAACGGGTGGACACGACGGTGGGCCGCATTCTGCTCTGGGAGATCATCCCCAAGGAGCGGATCATGAAGATGCGCCACCTTCAGGTGTCCGACCGGGAAACGGCGATGGAGATTCAGGAAAAACTGGCCGGGGGAGGCTCCTTTGTCGAGATGGTTCGGGAGTATTCCGAAGGCATCGACAAGGAGATGGACGGCCTGCTCGGTCTGCTGCGGCAGGATGAATTCAAGCGGATCTTCAAGTCCTCGGAAGCCGAGGTCAACGCGATCTTTTCTTTGGACAAGGGCGCGGTGAGCGATCTGATCTATTCGGACGACGGCTACCACCTGTTCGAGATCATCAGCAAGCGGCCCGATGTCCCCTTCAGCGCGGTCAACAAGGTTCTGGACAAAAAGACCCTGCGAGAGCTGGTGGACCTGGTCTACCGAAGCCTCGGCGCCAAGGCCACCGTCATCCTTTCGGATAAGCTCAAGGACATCGGTTATCGCTACTCCACCGAGGGCGGCCTCTCCATTTCCATCGACGCCATGATCATCCCCCCCAAAAAGTGGGATATCCTGAAGGCCGCGGAAGAGCAGGTCACCGAAATCAGCCGGCAGTACACCGAAGGGCTCATCACCCAGGGCGAGAAATACAACAAGGTCGTCGACATCTGGGCCAAGGCCACCGACGATATCGCCAACGAGATGATGGACGCCATGAAGAAAACCCCGCTTCTGGACGAGGCGGGCAATCCCAAGCTGGACGAAGCGGGCAATCCGGTTCTGGTGGAAGGGTTCAATCCGGTCTATATGATGGCCGATTCCGGGGCCCGGGGCAGCAAGGACCAGATGCGGCAGCTGGCCGGGATGCGGGGGCTGATGGCCAAACCATCCGGGGAGATCATCGAAACCCCGATCACCGCCAATTTCCGGGAAGGGCTCTCGGTGCTCCAATACTTCATTTCCACACACGGGGCTCGAAAGGGCCTGGCGGACACCGCCCTGAAGACCGCCAACTCCGGGTATCTGACCCGGCGCCTGGCGGACGTGGCCCAGGACTGCACCGTCATGGAGCGGGACTGCGGTACGGTGCAGGGGGTCGAGGTGGAGGCCCTGATGGAGGGCGGCGAAATCATCCAGCGACTGGGCGACCGTATTCTCGGCCGCACCGCCGCCGAAGAGGATATCCGCGACCCCTTTACCGATGAGATCCTGGTGAAGATGGGGGACGAAATCGACGAGGATGTGGTCCGGGCCATCGAAAGCGCGGGCCTGACCCGAATCAAGATCCGGTCGGTGTTGACC
>JAABSQ010000411.1 GCA_011390315.1 Desulfobacteraceae bacterium | reverse complement strand
CCCCCGTTGTTCCGTAACACATGATTGTCTTCGATTATCTCCGAACGACGCATTGGGGCTGTCGCGCTGGTATCATGAAAATGATACACCATCCAGTGGGAGATGAATTCATAGACAAAATGACCGACACGGTTCAAAGGGCCGTCAGCGGATTTCTCATCGCGTTCATCATACAACCGGCTTTCAGGAGAAGGGCTTCCGTAAGAGCGCCAGTTGGTCGTGATATCCTTGCGTTCCTCATTAATGACAAATGTTTCAGCCACTGTGGGTGTCAGTTCGAAGCGGTAGAAATTTGAACCCTCGGCGTAACTGCCGAGCGATTCAAATTCAAACTCGATCTTGATGGTAGGGGTGTTTTTGGGGCCATTGTGCAAAAAATTATCCGCACCACCGGTTTCCAAGATGAATTTCTGAAGATTTTTCCGTGTCATTGCCATAAGCAACTGGAACACCTGTACAAGATTGCTCTTGCCGGCGCCATTGGCGCCAATGAAAATATTCAGGTCCCTGAGTTCAAACGCTTTCAGTTCCCGAATCGACTTGAAACCGCTAATGCTGACTTTCTTGATTGCCCCTCTCATGCCATGCCCTCCGTATCCCACATACGATTCATGAATTCTTCTTCGATGAGGCGGACCTTCCAGTCCTCATCATCCAGCTTCAAATCGGGCGGATTGTTGCTGCCGTTGACGTAGATGGTGTCGAACTCGAAATCGCGGGTGCTGATGCGGTTCTTTCGAAACCATTCGTCCAGCATCAGGTTGTCCTTCTCGATGTCTCCGGTGAGCTATCCACCAGCTTGGTGTGCTGGTCTTCGGGCAGCTCCGGGTCCGTAATGAGCTTGCATGTTGTTTGGAAGGTTTGCGGCATTGATGTATGCAGCACGCGCAGGCTGAGCAGAAGGTTTCGATCAGATCGACCCCTCGGGTGGCGTATTCGTCCGTCCTCCGGCTTCTTTGACACCCGGGGTATAATTTCTCGCCAAAATCAACTTTACAAAATATCATGTTTTAACGGCATGTGCAAACAGAGCGCTTGCTTCTCTTCCTTCTCTCATTCTCAAATGTCCACTTTTTCCCGACACTTCTGAACTCCATATTTTCTCTTTACAATTTGCGGCCGAAGCGTTAGTGAAATCAGAGACTTTCAGAAGTAAATTCCCGTTCATTTCAGCGAAAAGGAGATCCCCATGGCAAGAAGAGCCCTTCTGGTCGGCATCAATGATTACCGGGGTATTCGTGATCTCAAGGGGTGCATCAATGATGTGGGCAATATGCGCCACATTTTGAAAAGCTACCTCGGATTTACCAACAACGATATTCGGGTGGTGGTCGATTCCCGGGCCGATAAGCAGGGGATCCTCTACCGCCTCGAGTACATGGTGAAGGTCGCCCAGCCCGGGGATTTCATGGTGTTTCATTTTTCCGGCCACGGTTCCCAGATCCTGGATCGGAACGGGGATGAACTCGAAGACCGCCTGGATGAACTGCTCTGCCCCTGGGATATGGACTGGGATGACGGGTTCATTCTGGACGACGACCTGGACCGGATATTCAAGAACATTCCCGAGGGCGCTTTTCTGGAGGTCTTTCTGGATTGCTGCCACTCCGGAACCGCCACCCGGGGAGGGGACCTTTTCTGCGGTGAAGAAATCGGCCTCGAATCCGAACCCTCCGCCCGATTTCTTCCGCCGCCGCCCGATATCGCCTTTCGATTCGAGGGGGAAACCGGGGCCCTCGGCCCCACCCGGGGGTTCCAGACCATGAACCGTTCCGGGATGCGGCGAAGCACCGCCAGCCATATTCTCTGGTCCGGATGCCGTTCCGACCAGACCTCGGCGGACGCCTACATCAACGGCGGGTACAACGGCGCCTTCACCTATTTTTTCTGCAAACACATGCGGGAAACCGGGGGCAATATCACCCGCCGGAATCTGTTGATGCGGATTCGGGATTCCCTCCGGTATCACGGATATTCACAGACCCCTCAGCTGGAGTGCATGGATGAATCCGCCTATGAACACCATCCGCTTCAGTGGGCGCCGCCCGAGGAAAAACGGCGGTATCTCTACCTGACCACCCCCTATATCCGCGGGGAGGATGTCCGGCAGGTTCAAAGCGCCCTGGCCGGGGCGGGGTATGCCGTCGGCATCGACGGGGTCTTCGGCCCCCACACCCGGGAGGTGGTCAAGCAGTACCAGCGGGAGAACGGACTGACCGCAGACGGAATCGTCGGCCCCTCGGTTTACAAGGCGCTTCTGGGAGACTGAACCCTCAGAGGAGACCGAGATCCCGAAGACCGTTTCTGAAGAAAAGCAGGGCGAAGCCGAACAAAACGATCCCCAGCCCGCGGACCGCCAGCACGTAATAATCGCTCTTCAGAAAGGATCTCGATTTTCCGACCGCCAGTGCGATCAAGATCTTGGTCCCCACCAAAAGGAGGTAGAAAACGGACACAAAGACGATTGCGCCGGCGGGGTGCTCGCCCATGGCCTTGATCAGCATGGGCGCCCCGATGGAGAGCCAGAACAGGTAGGGGGCGGGGTTCAATACATTGGCCGCCACCCCCTTGCGAAGGGAATGGGGCGGAACCGACGAGAGTTCCACCTCCGCCCCTTTGAATCGGATCGACTCGTAACCGAGATAGGCGATGAAAAGGCCGCCGGCCAGAGAAATCGCCCCCAGCAGAGGCAGCACCTCGCTCAGTCGGGACAACACCAGAATGATGAACAGGATGATCGGTATGTCGGTGAACAGGGGGGACAGCGCCACCTTGATGCCTTCGGCGGCATTGTATTTGAGGGTTTCCGAAATCACCAGCGTCAGCAGGGGGCCCGGCGACAGGCCCGCACTCAACCCGAAAACCACGCCGGAAACCAGATAGCTGTAATCCATGATGCTGCGCCCTGTAGGTGTATTTGAAGCCGAAACAGGGCCATTTCTGTATCACAGCAATGCGGGGTAAACAAGGACGGGATGAAGATAAAATCCGTTTCCAACGGCCGAATCGGCAATGAAATCCTACGGTCCGAAAAGCAGAGGCCGTGTCTATCCCTCGAATTCGGCTTCAATACAGCCGATCACCTTCTCCAGATTCTCTTCAATGAAATCGAGTTCCCTTCGGCCTTTTTCAAGGTCCCCTTTTCTTAGATGATGTTCCGCTTCCCGGGCGGCGGTTGCCAGGACTCTGGTTCGAATCGCCCCGAGCATGCTCACCATGGAGTGGGCCGCTTTGGCTGCAGCCGGAATATCTCCGGCGGCCAGCGCCTTTTTTGCCCGGGCCATCCGCAGGGGGGCCTCGGTCAGAAAACCTTTCAGCATGCTTTTGAGAAAGGACGGATCATTCCGGTATTGAGCCATGTACCGTCGAATGTCTTCTATCGAATCCGACGAGTCGTTCGACCGGTC
>JAABSQ010000410.1 GCA_011390315.1 Desulfobacteraceae bacterium | reverse complement strand
TTTTCGACATCTCACGGAAGAAGGAAAGGAAAAGGCGATGACAATCCGCATACCTCCGCTTCGGGTGAACCGTACCTGCCGGCCGGCCCGACCTCTGTCGGCACTTATAATTTCATTTTTTCTGTGCATACCCGGTATGGGTTCGACTGTTTTCGGCGCTCAAAAATGGACGCCGGAAACGCTTCGAGAAATGGTCGTCACCTATAAGGAGGACCCGCGGGGTCCGTATCAGGCGATCAAATGGTTTTGCCCGGACGGTGCCATTATTCCCGCCAAGGAGCGCTGTGAAAAGCCGGGCGGCATACAGCATGGACTTCCCAAGGAGGAGGTCCGGGCCCTGGGTGAAGAAAGGGGGATCTATCTGGGGCAGATACTGGCCGGCGCCCCGCATGAGAAGTTCTGGGATGCTGAAAACCGGAATTCACGACTCAAACAATATATCCTGGAGCAATACCTGCGGGCGGCGGACGACGGCTGGATCATGCGCCGGGCCCGGTTCTATCGCGGGGCGGTTCAGGCCGAAGACGAAGAGCGCTGGGGCCGGGAATTTCTGATCCGGCTTTTGGCCGAAGAGGACGCGATCGAATCTCAGTTCTATCTGGTGCGCCAGGCGGTCAAGGAGATTCCCCACCGGTCTCAGGATGACCTCTGGACCCGAATTCGAGCGGTTTCCAGTGATATTTCAGATAAATATCCAGCCTTTATGGACCTTCGAGCGAAGCTCCACGGGAAGCCCGAAGCCGGGGATATCGATGCCGTTCGTCGGTTTTTGAAAAGCCGTCAGGCCGATATGCCTTCACCCGTGTCGAGGATGATTCAGGGGCTGGTGAACGATCTGGAGCGCGCCTTTGAATCGGCGCGGTTAAAAGCCCTTTCCGCATCCGTCGATCGGCTGCCTGCGACGCTTTCCCTTCGGGATGAATTGAACCGACTGGTGACCACCCATGCCGAGGTTCTGTCTTCAGAGGATGCCGATGCTTGGCTTGCCCGGTTCAGTGCCATGGCGGACCTGCTCCTGAACATTCGGGAGCAGCTTCCGGATATCGAATCCCCCGAGGATCGGCTGACCCTTCTGGATATCTCCGTCGATCTTGAGACCGTCTTTTTCCGGGATGCGGTTTCCCGGGACCCGCAGACCTACCGGATGCTGCTGGAAAAAGGATATCTCATGACCCGGGCCGCTGCGGGATGCGGATTTCTGGAATTATGGGAATGGGAAGAGGTCGGCGCCATTCTAAGCCCGCCCCGGTCCGAAGATCAGATCACTCGGGACCGATTTGCGGACGCGGCGGATTATGTGAGACGGGTGGTGGAATGGTCCACCGGAATGGTTCAGGCGGTCTACGGACCGGTGATAGAGACCTTTTCCGAGTTTGAACCCGAGGCCCGGGGATTTTTGGATGACCGGGTTCGCTCCTCCCTGGTTCTGCCCCTGGGGGAAACGGCCGGGCGGTTTTCGAATGTCAAGGCGGTGCTCACCGATATTTCGAATCAGGTGACGGGGGTATCCGATCCGGGCCGAATTCGCGGCCTCAATCCCGGCTTTGCCCGGGGAGAACTGGTGGTGGTTCAGGAATCGGCGGCGGATATCCGGTTTGAGGACGACAAGATCTATGTGCTCCCCCGGGTCCCCGCGGATATGAAACCGGTGGCCGGGGTGGCCACCGCATCCGAAGGCAACCTGGTCTCTCATGTTCAGCTTTTGGCCCGCAACCTGGGCATTCCCAATGCGGTCATATCCCCGGAACACATCAGGGAGCTGGCCCCCTTTTCGGGCCGGATCATTTTCTATGCGGTCTCTCCCGGCGGAAGGGTGATCATGAAACCGGCTTCGGAAATGACGGATCAGGAAAGGGCGCTGGTGGAAACCGGGGAACGGGCGGATGAGCGGATCGCGGCGCCCACCGAGAAGCTCGATTTGAAGCAGAAGGAACTGCTCGCGCTGGAGAGCCTTCGCTCTTCCGATTCGGGGCGGGTATGCGGCCCGAAGGCGGCCAATCTGGGGCAGCTCAAACACCTTTTTCCCGACCACGTGGCGGACGGGCTGGTGATTCCCTTCGGCGTTTTCCGCGCCCATATGGACCGGAGGATGCCGGGGACAGGCCACACCTACTGGGATTTCCTCGAAGCGACTTTTTCCCGGGCCCGAAAAGATCGGGCGGTCGGGAATTCGGCCGACCAGGCGGAACCCGACATTCCGGCGCGGCTGAATCGACTGCACCAGGCTATTCGAGAAATCGAGTTTTTGCCCGGTTTTGAAGCCGAGTTCGCGAACCGGTTTGCGGAGGTTCTGGGGAGCCCGCCGGGAGAGATTCCGGTGTTTGTGCGAAGCGATACCAATATGGAAGACCTCGAGGAATTTACCGGCGCCGGTCTGAACCTGACCGTGTTCAACGTTCGGGATGCCGGCAAGATTCATCAGGGGATTCGGGACGTGTGGGCGTCGCCCTTCAGCGAGCGGAGTTATCTCTGGCGTCAGAAATTCATGCTGAATCCGGAAAACGTCTATCCCTCCATTCTGATTCTGCCCACGGTTCCGGTGGACAAATCCGGGGTTTTGATCACCACCGGTCTCTCGGGGGGCGGTCCCGAGGATCTGACTGTGGCGTTCAGTCGAGGTCCGGGGGGGGCGGTGGAAGGGCAGGCGGCGGAAAGCTATCTGGTGCACCCGAGCGGAGAGTACCGGCTTTTGTCGCCCTCCCGGGAACGGAAATTCAATATTCTTCCGATGACCGGCGGGCTCGAGAAGGGGTATGGACATTTTCACCGCCGGATTCTGGCTCCGGCGGAGTTGAACCGCCTGCGGGATTTCGCCGGCCGAATCAACCGGCTTCTGCCGGGGGCGCCCGGCATCGGCAGCACCGGCCCTTTCGATGTGGAGCTGGGTTTTCTGGGGGAGAAAATCTGGCTCTTTCAGGTGCGCCCTTATGTGGAAAACAAGCGGGCACAGGGATCAAGTTATTTGCGCAGCCTGGATCAGGAAATCCCCTAGGGGAAATTACCTAGATTTTTCATTGACACTCTGATCCTGCCAAGGTAATTTATGTACGCCAACCTGCTCTCGGGTACATAATTGTATGTATCCGAGTATGGAGCCGAGAAGGTAAAGCAGGGGAAAGGCGTACTTTTTTTTTCTTGCCTTTGGCGTTGGGTCGATATGAAAGTCAATCTTTTACTGTGCTTTATTGCCGTGTGGTCCTTGTTATTTCTGCTATGCCCCGGGGTACTGCTGGGTCAAGATCTTCTATCCGGTTTTTCCTTTCCTTTTACCGGGTCTTCCCCGGGCGCCGGTGAATCCCCCTCGGGCCGAGGTCTGGCCGATCGAATCACCGCTATCCGGCTTTACGGCGTCCGGAATGGAGAACCGATTCAGAAGACGATTCGCAAAGCGGATATTCAAGACTCCCGGTCCTTTGTTTTTCAGGGATATGCCAGCGGCATCGTGGTT
>JAABSQ010000408.1 GCA_011390315.1 Desulfobacteraceae bacterium | reverse complement strand
CACCCCGCCGGGAATTTTGACAGCCACCCTCTTTTTGGCCTTGATTTTACCGGCCCCGCGACAGGCGGTGCAGGGATTGGGGATGCTTTTGCCGGTGCCGCGGCAGTGGGGGCAGGCGGTCCGAACCGTAAAAAAGCCCTGGGACCGGGAGATCTGACCGGCGCCGCCGCATTGGGAGCAGGTCTCCGGCTGGGTGCCCGGGGCGCAGCCGCTTCCGTTGCAATCGGAGCAGGTCTCTAACTTTTCGACATCGATATGGGTTTCGGCGCCGAAAGCGGCATCCATGAAATTGAGCTGCATGTCATATCGAAGATCCGCCCCGCGCTGGGTTCTGGCCCGCCCGCGTCGGCCTCCGAATCCGAAAAAATCTTCAAATATGTCGCCGAAGCTTGAAAAAATGTCCTCGAAACCGCCGAAATTGGAAGAAAAACCGGAGCCCTCGAGCCCGGCGTGGCCGAACTGGTCATAGATGCTTCGTTTTTGGGGATCACGAAGCACGTCATAGGCCTCGGCGGCCTCCCTGAATTTTTCTTCGGCCGATTGATCCCCCGGGTTTCGGTCCGGATGAAATTGCATGGCGAGTTTTCGGTATTTCGCCTTGATTTCACGGTCATCCGCGTCGCGGCTCAGTCCGAGCGTTTCGTAGTAACATCTTTTGGTTGTCATGAATGGCCTCTAACTCTGTCCTCTGAAAATGGAAATTGGAAATGGCAATACTTTTTAGAAAAAAACGACTTGAAATTTTGGTTTAAAATAAGGTCGAAATCAGGCTTGTCAACGCGATTCAGCGGTTGAAAGGACGCGTCTCCCTAAATGATTTATCCCATGATCGGCCGTCGAATCAGGGTGTCGTTGGACCATCGCTTGTCGTCCCGATAAGGATACCGGGTGTTGTAATGCAGGCCCCGGCTTTCCTTGCGATGAAGGGCGCTCTTGATGATGAGCTCGGCCACCATGGCGACGTTGCGCAGTTCCACCAGATCCGGGGAAACCTTGAAGTCCCAGTAGTATTCCTGGATTTCGTTCTGAATGATTTTGATTCGCCGCCGGGCACGGGCCAGACGTTTGTCGGAACGGACGATCCCCACGTAATTCCACATGCAGCGTCGGATTTCGTCCCAGTTGTGGGCCACGACAATGGCCTCGTCGCTGTCGGAGGCGCCCACCTCGTCCCACAGCGGAAGATCGGGAAGGCCGTCCGTCTTCAGAATCTTCAGCTCGTCGGCCGCTTCCCGGGCCGCCTCATGCCCGTACACCAGGGCCTCCAGAAGCGAGTTGCTGGCCAATCGGTTTGCCCCGTGCAGGCCGGTGCAGGCGGTTTCGCCGATGGCGAACAGCCGATGCACGTCGGTCCGCCCGGCCAGGTCGGTGGCCACTCCGCCGCACATGTAGTGGGCGGCCGGCACAACCGGAATCGGTTCCCGGGTCATGTCGATGCCGAAAGAGAGGCATTTTTTATGGAGATTCGGGAATCGCTCCCGAATGAAATCCGGGGAACGCATGGATATGTCTAGAAAGACCGAATCGGCGCCGCTCCGTTTCATCTCCGCATCGATGGCCCGGGCCACCACATCTCTGCAGGCCAGGTCCTTTTGGGGATTGTATTTTTCCATAAAGGCGTTTCCCGTTCTGTCGATGAGCACCCCGCCTTCTCCCCGGACCGCCTCGGAGATGAGAAAATTTTTGGCATCGGGATGGTAGAGGCAGGTGGGGTGAAACTGAACGAATTCCAGGTTGGCCACCGTGGCCCCGGCCCGGTAAGCCATGGCGATGCCGTCGCCGGTGGCGATATCGGGGTTGGAGGTATACAGATAGACCTTGCCCGCTCCGCCGCAGGCCAGAATGGTGATGCCGGCGCTGAAGGTCTCCACCTGCTGGCTCTTCCGATTGAGGATGTAGGCCCCGCAGCAGTAAGCATCCTGCGCGGTGGTGATCAGCCCCCGCTTCATTCGGGTGGAGTAGGTGATGAGGTCGACGGCGATGTGGTGTTCAAACAGGCGGATGTTCGGATGGGACCGGGCTTTTTCCACCAGCACCCGCTCCACCTCCCGGCCGGTCATGTCGAGGGCGTGGACGATCCGGTTTTTGGAATGGCCTCCTTCCCGGCCAAGATCCAGGTGGTCGGCGTCTTCCACCGCTCCCGGTTCGTCTGAATCGGTGGTGTTGAAGTGGACCCCCAGATCGATCAGTTCCCGAATCCGGTCGGGACCGTTTTTGATCACCTGCTCCACCACCTCCCGATTGCAGAGTCCGTCTCCGGAGGCCAGGGTGTCCTGAATATGGAGGTCGAACGAATCGAGCTTGTCGAACACCGACGCGATCCCCCCCTGGGCCAGAGCGGTGTTGCTGTCGGGGGTTTCCTTTTTGGTGACCACCGCGACCCGTCCGTGGGCCGCGACTTTGAGGGCAAAGGTGAGCCCTGCGACGCCGCTGCCGATGACCAAAAAATCGGTTTCGTGTTTCATGGGTGACTCCTGTGTTGTGCCAGTTCATCGACATTCCGTCGCCGGTTTGCGGACCCGGGAAGTATATCCCGGAAGATCTTATAGGTAAGGAGAGCGCCGGCGTTTTCCTTTTTCATTGAAGCCGCCGATGATGAATCCCAACAGAAAGACCCCGGCGCCGCTCAGAAACCACATCACATTGCGTTTCCATTCCAGCTTTGAAACCCGCGCCGTCATGACCTCCGCCTTTTCCCGCTGGGTTTTCAGTTCGGTGGCGGCTTCTTCAAAGGCGGTCTTGACGTTCAGGTAATCGGCCGACTCCGATTTCAAATTGGAATAGGATTCGGACAGTTGCTCCAGATCCTGGCGGGTCGCCTCGGACCGGGACAGCAGTTGCTGGTTTTCTTCCTGAAGTTCCGCATTTTCCTGAACCAGGGAATCGGTTTTTTGAGCTAATTCTTCATAGGCTTTTTCGATCTGCCGCAGCTGAACCTCGTTCGGTTTTTTGCTGGTGAGAAAGCGGGTCAAAGCCCATCCTTCTTTCCCGTCAGGAAGCCGAACCTTGGACCAGTCGGGATTCTGCTCCAGCACCTGCACCGTTTCTCCCGACTGGAGCATGGCGATGACCTTATGATCGATGCCCGGGCCCGTTCGCATGGTGATCTTGATGACGTCGTTTACATACATGGTGTTTTGGGCATGGGATGCGGAAGCCACAAGCAGGAAAAAAATTCCGATGGCTGCACTTAACCGTTTCATCAGCGATATCTCTCCGTAAACTATTGTCGATTTTTGTTAAAAGACCTTATATTGGGTCTAATTGAAATAATCTGTCAAATAATTTCTTTAAAAATGTTTAGAGGTGTGATAAATTGATAAAAAAGAGTTATTTTTCAACCGAGGTGGGTCGTGTATGATTGTGTTTGATTTACAATGTGTGCAAGGGCATCGATTCGAGGGGTGGTTCGAAGACAGCCGGGGGTATGAGGAACAACAGGCAAAATCCCTGATC
>JAABSQ010000407.1 GCA_011390315.1 Desulfobacteraceae bacterium | reverse complement strand
AAAACGCGCCCAAAACAGAGGTGGTGTTTCCAGACCGAGAACCCGACGCTGCGGTGAAAGCCACCCCGAGCAAGGACCAGCCGCTCCTCTACCGGCTCTCCGGCGATATTTTTCAGCTCCATGTCGACCCCGAATTCGCTGAAATGGCCGGGTTCGAAAAGCCGATCATGCACGGGCTCTGCACCCACGGCTTTGCCTGTCGGGCCCTGATCCAGAGCCTGGCGCCCGGCGCGCCGGAAAGGGTGCGCCGGTTCGTGTGCCGGTTCGCCAGGCCGCTCTATCCCGGGGTCCCCATCGAAACTCAGATCTGGAAAACAGGGGAAGGCAAGGCGGTCTGGAAGACGATCATCGCCGAGACCGGTGAACCGGTGATTACCAACGGGGAGTTCGAATACGGCGAGCTTCCAAAGGATGAGATCCGGTTCGACGACCGGGTGGCGGTCATCACCGGCGCCGGCGGCGGCCTGGGTCGGATTTATGCCCTGGAGCTGGCCGAACGCGGGGCCAAGGTGTTGGTCAACGACTACGGCGGGCCACGGGACGGCGCCGGCGCAGGGTCCAGCTCGGCGGCAGACCGGGTGGTGACCGAAATTCGTGAGGCCGGCGGGGAAGCGGTGGCCAACTACGACAACGTCGCCACCCCGGAAGGCGGTGAAAACATCGTCCGAACCGCCCTGGACGCGTTCGGCACGGTGGACATCCTCATCAACAATGCGGGAATACTGCGGGACAAGAGTTTCGCCAAGATGGAACGCGAAAGCTGGAAGGCGGTCCTCGATGTCCACCTGAACGGCGCCTACCACGTGACGCAGCCCGCTTTTCAGGTCATGAAGAAGAAGGGCTACGGGCGTATCATCATGACCGCTTCGGCCGCCGGTCTCTACGGCAACTTCGGCCAGACCAACTACGCCGCGGCCAAAATGGCACTGGTGGGATTCATGAACACCCTCAAATTGGAGGGGACCAAGGACGACATCAAGGTCAACACCGTGGCCCCGATCGCGGCCTCCCGGCTCACCGAGGATATCCTGCCGCCGGACCTGCTGGAGAAATCGAAACCGGAATTCGTGGCGCCTCTGGTGCTCTATCTCTGCTCGGATCGGTGTCCGGTCACCGGCGGCATCTATAATGCGGGTATGGGATTTTTCAACCGGGCGGCCATTGTGAGCGGCCCCGGCAAGGTTATCGGCGGCGAAGAGACCATCCCTTCACCGGAAGCGCTTCTGTCCGACTGGGAGAAGATCACCACCCTGGAAAACGGAAAGGAATACGAAAACCTCAACGACCAGCTGACCGATATCCTGGCGGCCTTTTCGGGTCGAAAATGAGCGAAAGGAGACGACGATGATCGGCATCACCTCATACGGCGCCTACATTCCCCGGCTGCGGCTCGACCGCATGGCCATCGTTCGGGCCATGGGCTGGTTCGCCCCGGCCATTATGACCGTGGCCCGGGGGGAGCGGTCCATGTGCAACTGGGACGAGGACGCCCTTACCATGGCGGTGGCCGCATCCCGGGACTGTCTGATCGGGCGAGAGAAAAGGAACCTGGACGGGATTTATCTGGCCTCCACCACCCTTCCCTTTGCCGACCGGCAGAACGCCGGTATTCTTTCGGCGGCTCTGAATCTTTCCGGTGAACGGCTCACCGCCGATTTCACCGCCTCCCAGCGGGCCTCCACCAATGGACTGCTGGCGGCCCTGGAATCGATTCGAAGCGGGGACCGCAAGGAGATCCTGGTGGCGGCCTCGGACCGGCGGGAGACCAAAACCGCCTATTTTTATGAAATGTGGTTCGGAGACGGCGCCGCCGCGTTAACGGTGGGGGACTGTGACGTGATCGCCGAATACCAGGGCTCTTATTCGGTCTCCTATGATTTTGCCGACCACTACCGCGGCGCCCAAAAACGGTTCGACTACATGTGGGAGGAGCGGTGGCTTCGGGATGCCGGCTACTCCCGAATCATTCCCGAGGCGGTAAACGGATTGCTGGAGCGTCACAGCCTCACCCCTGATCAGGTGGCGCAGTTCATCTATCCCTGTTTTTTCAAAGCGGAGCACAAAAAGATCGCCAAAAAACTGGGTGCGGCCCCGGAGCAGACGGCCGACAACCTGCATGAGGTTTGCGGCGAAACCGGCACGGCTCACCCCTTCTTGATGCTGACCCGGGCGCTGGAGACCACCGAACCGGGCGACAGAATCGTATTGGCCGGCTTCGGCCAAGGCTGCAACGCGCTGCTCTTCGAGGTAACCGAGGCCATAAAAAATCTTCCGCCCCGGCGTGGGTTCACCGGCAATCTCGAGGATAAAAAAACCACCGACAACTATCCCAAGTGGCTCAAATTCCGGAATTTGATCGACACCGAAATGGGGATTCGGGCCGAGGCCCCGTCCCAGACCGCCATGACAGTGCTCTGGCGCAAGAACCCGATGATTTTGGCTCTGGTGGGCGGCAAATGCGAACAATGCGGCGCCCCCCAGTTTCCCAAATCCGAGGTCTGCGTCAACCCGGAGTGCGGGGCCCTCCACAGCCAAGAAGAGTATGAATTCGCCGACCAGCCGGCAACGGTCAAGACCTACACCGGCGACATGCTGTCGGTGTCGGTGGATCCGCCGGCCGTCTACGGCATGGTCCAGTTCGAGGGCGGGGGGCGGTTCATGGCCGATTTTACCGACTGCGAGCTGGAGGAGGTTCGGGTGGGCCTTCCGGTGCGGATGGAATTCAAACGCAAGGCGGCCGACCCGGACCGGGGCAATGTCAACTATTTCTGGAAAGCGGTGCCGGACCGCATTCGAGCCGGAAAAACGGATCGAATGCGATTTGACGGTCAGGTGGCGGTGATCACCGGCGCGGGCGGGGGTCTGGGGCGGATCTATGCCCTCGAGCTGGCCAAGCGCGGAGCCAAAGTGGTGGTCAACGATTACGGCGGCGCCCGGGACGGGGCCGGGGGCGGATCGACCTCCCCCGCCGACAAGGTGGTGGAGGAGATTCGAAATCTCGGCGGCGAGGCGGTGGCCAACCATGACAATGTGGCCGCTTCCGAAGGCGGGGAGCGGATCATTCAGACCGCCCTGGAGGCCTTCGGCCGCATCGACATTCTGATCAACAATGCCGGCATTCTGCGGGACAAGAGCTTTGTCAAAATGGAGCCCGGCAACTGGGCCGCGGTCCTGGGGGTCCACCTCGACGGCGCCTACCATGTGACCCGCCCCGCCTTTCGAGTGATGAAGCAGCAGGGCTACGGCCGAATCATCATGACCACCTCGGCGGCCGGTCTCTACGGCAATTTCGGACAGACCAATTACTCGGCCGCCAAGATGGGGCTGGTGGGGCTGATGAACGCGCTCAAGCTGGAAGGGGAAAAATACGGCATCAAGGTCAACACGGTGGCGCCGCTGGCCGCCTCCCGGCTCACCGAGGACGTGATGCCCCCGGATCTTTTCGAAAAAATGCGGCC